>JAKAOE010000110.1 GCA_021823305.1 Acidobacteriota bacterium | reverse complement strand
GGTACGACCGCTGGCGCTCGGGCATTTCCGAGTTGCCGCGTCTGGTAGGATTCGGGCTATGAACCTGTTGTTCAGCGTTCCGGAAGAGCGCAGTTTTGCAGGGCTGCGGGCGGGATGGCGGTTCCTGGTGTTCCTGCTGCTGGTGGTGGGGCTGCTGCCGCTGCTGCGGTTGGCGCTGCTGTGGGCGATGCGGCACGTGGGGCCGCGAACCTCGGTGTTCACGCCGGCGTCGGTGGGGCTAAGCGAGGCGCTGCCGCTGGCCTTTCTGCTGCTGGCCACCTGGATCATGGCGCGGCTGGAGCGGCGGCGGTTCGGGGCCTATGGGTTGCCGGGGCGGGAGGCGTTCGGGAAGCGGTTCTGGCAGGGCGCGCTGTGGGGGTTTCTCGCGCTGACGCTGCTGCTGCTGCTGATCGCGGTGAGCGGGGCGTACTCGTTCGGCACGCTGCAACTGCAAGGAGGGCGGCTGGCGGAGTACGCGCTGGGGTGGGCGGCGGCGTTCCTGACGGTGGGGTTCTTCGAGGAGTTCCTCTTCCGCGGCTACGCGCTGACGACGCTCAGCGGCGGGATGGGGTTTTGGCCGGCGGCGATCCTGCTGTCGCTGGCGTTCGGGGCAGTGCACCTGGGCAACACCGGCGAGGACGCGCTGGGGGCGCTGTCGGCAGGGCTGATCGGGCTGTTCTTCTGCATCACCTGGCGGCGGACGGGCAGCCTGTGGTTCGCGGTGGGGCTGCATGCGGCCTGGGATTACGGCGAAAGCTTCATTTACGGCGTGCCGGACAGCGGCACGATCAGCGCCGGACGGCTGCTGAAGCCGACGTTTCACGGCTCACGCTGGATCACAGGAGGCAGCGTGGGGCCGGAAGGCAGCGTGTGGGTGTTCGTGGTGATCGCGCTGCTGTTCATTGCGTTCGCGCTTCTGACGCCGCCGGCGGCGCCGACGCCGAGCGCCAGCAACACCGCGTCCTCGGACGCATAGTCGCGGGCGATGCGCTCGCGCTCGCCGCTGCCCTGCGCCTCGCGCCGGCTTTCCCAGGCGAGCGCAGCCGCCAGCGCTTCGGCCAAGCCGAAGGGCTCGCGATAGCCGAGCTCGACGCGGATGCGGCGGCTGTCGGCGTGGCAGTGCTGGGCGGTGTTGGCGCGGACGCGGAGGTGAGGCGGGGTTTGGAGCGGCGCGGCCAGGAGCAGACGTCCACGCCAGCCGAAGGTACGGGCGGCGGCCTGCACCCATTCCAGGCCGGAGAGGCCGGCGTCGGCGAGGTTGTAGACGCGGCCGGCGGCGCGCGGCTGCTCCACCGCCAGCACCAGGCCGGCCGCCATGTTCTCGACATAGCCGCGGGCGCTGCGCCATTCGGCCCAGTCGCGCGGCAGCAGGATGACGCCGCGGCCGTCCTGCATGCGGCGGAAGAGTGGGTAGAGGCGATGCTGGCGGTCGCCGGGGCCGTAGACGGGGGCGAGACGCACGATGGTGGGCGGGGCGCCGGGCCAGGCGCGCAGGGCGCGCTCCATACCGACTTTGTCGTCGCCTGCGTCCCTCCAGCTACGGGCGTCGGCGGCAGTGGCCCTGGGGGGTGGCGGGGCGCAGCGCAAGGGTGAATCCTCGGTAAGCGGGGCCGGGGCCAGCGCGCCGCGGTCGGAGCCATCGAAGACGCTCCAGGCGCGGTAGACCTCCTGGCTGCTGGCGAAGACCAGGCGGCGGCCGGTGGCGGCGAGGGCGCGAAGGGTGCGGCGGGCGGCGGCGGCCGAAGCGGCGATCAGATCCACAACGACATCGGGGGCGAAGCGGGCGAAATCGGGGGCGAAGGCTTCGAGCTCGAAGCGATTGCCATGCAAATGGAAGGCGCCATTGGCGGCGCAGCCGCCGACGCCGCGATGGAAGACCGCGACTTCATGACCGCGTTCGGCTAACTGGCGCACCAGCGCCGCGCCGACGCAACCGGTGCCACCCAGGACAAGTACCCGCAAGGAACGCACGGGTGGTGGCATGACTGCTGCGATGCCAGCCGGACTGTTCCAGGTGCATTCGCAGTTTGGGGTGGCGTGAGTCCCGTCTTCCTCCGGTCTTCGTTATTTCTTCGCGTTAACGACGGTGATACCGGGAGATTTGCCTGGCTACCGGATTGACTTTCGGCACGGGGACGCGCAAAAAATGTGGGCAGAAGTGGTGAGAAGTGGTAAATTGTGGTGGCCAAAGTATGCTGCGGGGCAACTATCCAGCGCGGGTGGACGAAAAGGGGCGGCTCAAGCTGCCGACCGAGTTTCGTGCGCACCTGGACCAGGTCAATCCCGGGCACCAGTTCTATATCACCAGCTTCGACGGGGTCAACGCGCGCATTTATCCGATGCGCGAGTGGGAGCGGATCGAGGAGCGGCTGGCGGCGTTGCCTTCGATGCACCCGACCAAGCAGAAGCTGCTGAGCCGGACGAACTACTACGGGCAGGCGGTGGAGATGGACGCGCAGGGGCGGGTGCTGATGCCAGCGGTGCTGCGCGAGGCGGCGGAGATGAAGGGCGATGTGGCGGTGCTGGGATATCTGCAGCACCTGGAAGTCTGGAATGAAGAGCGGCTGTTGAACGAGATGAAGGCCAAGGCGTTCACGGACGAGGACAAGCAGACGCTGGCCGACTTGGGGATTTAGAGGGCCGTGGCCGAGACGGAACACGTTCCGGTCATGGCGGAGGAAGTGGTCGAGTACTTGGCGCCGCAGCCAGGAGGAGTTTACGTGGATTGCACGTTCGGAGGCGGAGGACACAGCCGGCGGATCGCCGCGGCCATGGGCCGCGGGCGGCTGATCGCCTTCGACAAGGACCCGGCGGCGCTGGCGCATGCGGCCGAAGCCGCGCCGGCGGGGGTGGCGTTCGAGGCGGTGCAGGCCGACTTCGCCCAAGCGCCGGAGCTGCTGCGGGCGCGGGGGGTGGAGCAGGTGGACGGGGTGGTGGCGGATTTGGGCATGAGCTCGATGCAGTTGGGCCACCCGGAGCGCGGGTTCAGTTTTGCCGCCGGTCCGCTGGACATGAGGATGGATCCTCGCCAGACGCTGACGGCGGAGCAGGTGGTGAATCAGTTCGACGAGCGCGAGCTGGCCGACCTGATTTTCCAATTCGGAGAAGAGAGGAGGTCACGGAGAATCGCCAGAGCCATTGTCCGGTCACGGCCGCTGCGCAGCACCGCCGAATTAGCGGGGCTGGTGGCGGCCGTGACCCGGCCAATGAAGCGGCGGCGGGGGATGCATCCCGCGACGCGGACGTTTCAGGCGCTGCGCATCTACGTGAACTCGGAGCTGCAATCTCTCGCCGGATTGCTGGCGGCGCTACCCGCCTGGCTGCGGCCGCAGGGGCGGGCGGTGATCGTGAGTTTTCATTCGCTGGAGGACCGGCCGGTGAAGCAGAGCTTCCGGGCGGGGGCGCAGGCGGGGGTGTACCGGCTGCTGACGCCGCGGGCGGCGCGGCCGACGGAGACGGAAGTGGCGGGTAATCCGCGGGCGCGGAGCGCGCGGCTGCGGGCGGTGGAAAGGCTGGAACCTGTCTCATAATGCCCGGCAAACAGCCATTTGAGGATCGCGTGCGGCTTTTTCTGGTGAAAGGCCGCATTCCGGACGGCGGGCGAGGCGCTGCGCACCAATTGAGACAGGTTCTGGCGGCGGAGGGAGGCCATGGAGTTTTACTTCCGGCAACAAATTGACAACTCGCGGGTGGTGCGGGTGGCGGACCCGCGGCGGCGGCGGGAGCAGCGCGCGGTGCTGGCGGCGATGGCGGTGCTGTTCGTGGTGAGCTTCGGCTACGCCTGGCTGCGCTTCGAGGCGGTGCGCACGGGCTACGCGCTGGAGGCAGCGCGGCGGCAGGAGGCGCAACTGGAGCGGTGGAACCAGGGGCTGGAGCTGCAACAGGCGGCGTTGCGCAGCCCGAGCCGGATTTACACGGTGGCGCAGACGCGGCTGGGGATGCAGAGCGCAGCGCCGGGGCAGATTCTGGCGATGACGCTGCCGGCGAGGCCGGGCGCTCCGGTGATGGCGTCGCTGGCGGCGGGCGGCAACGCGGCCAACCGCTGATTTCCGGCTCCGTCTTGCCCGCCCATGCGGCATGAAGAAGGCTTCGAGCCCGCACGCACGCTACCGGCTGCTGACGCTGCAGGCGGGGCTGCTGGTGTGGGCGGCGATCGTGGTGGGGCGGCTGTTCTGGCTGCAGGTGATGGATCACGCCTGGCTGGAGCGGCGGGCGCGGCAGCAGCAGCAGCATAGCGTCGCGGTGACGCCGCAGCGGGGGACGATCTACGACTGCAACCTGACGCCGCTGGCGATGAGCCTGCCGGTGGTGTCGCTGTACGCCAACCCGCACCAAGTGACGCATCCGGCGAACGAGGCGGAGGCGCTGGCGCCGATCCTGGGGCTGAACCGGGGCGAGCTGGCGCGCAGCCTGAGCGCGGACCGCGGGTTCGTGTGGGTGGCGCGGCAGATTCCCGCCAACCAGGCGCGCGCGGTGGCCGCCCTGCACCTGCCCGGCATCTTTTCACAGCCCACGACGCGGCGCTTCTATCCCAAGGGCGAGCTGGCGGCGAGCGTGCTGGGCTTCGTCGGGCTGGACGGGCACGGGCTGGACGGGCTGGAGCGGCAGTACGACGCGCAGCTCAGCGGGCGGAGCGGGCGGGCGGTGCTGGAGGTGGACGCGCACGGCCGGGCCTACAGCCAGATCGAGCGCCCGCCGGTGGAGGGCGAGAACCTGGTCCTGACCATCGACCAGAACATCCAGTACATCGCGCAGCAGGAGCTGGACCGCACGGTGCGGCGGACGCACGCGCGCGACGGCGTGGCGATCGTGGAAAATCCGCGCAACGGGGAGATCCTGGCGCTGGCGGACTCGCCCAGCTTCAACCCGGACGATTTCGAGCACACGCCGGCGTCGCGGCTGGGGGATGCGGCGGTGGAGTCGCCCTACGAGCCGGGGTCGGTGTTCAAGCTGGTGACGCTGTCGGCGGCGCTGCAGCAGGGGCTGATCACACCGGATGAGCTGATCAATTGCCAGATGGGCTCGATCGTGGTGGGGGGGCGGCTGATCCACGACCACGCGCCGTTCGGCATCATCACGGTGACGGACATCCTGAAGCACTCGAGCGACGTGGGCGCGATCAAGATCGGACTCAAGCTGGGGGACCGGGAGTTTTACCACTACATCCGGGCGTACGGGTTCGGGCGGCGCACGGGGATCGGGCTGCCGGGCGAGTCGGCGGGGATCGTGTGGCCGCTGCGCGACTGGCTGCCGATGTCGATCGGGGCGGTGAGCATGGGGCAGGAGATCGCGGTGACGCCGATCCAGGTGATCGCGATGGCGTCGAGCCTGGCCAACGGGGGCGTCTACCATGCGCCGCGCATTGTGCTGGACAAGTTCCGGGGCGCACGCCCGGCGCAGCCGCCGGCGTTCACGCCGGCGCCGGGGCGGCGGATCGTGAGCGCATTCGTGGCGAACGAGATGAAGCAGATGATGGCGCAGGTGGTGCTGGCGGGCACCGGGCGCTGGGCGCAACTGGACGGCTATACCGCGGGGGGCAAGACCGGGACGGCGCAGATGGTGGACCCGGGCAAGCACGCCTATTCGAAGCGCAATTACGTCGCCTCGTTCGTCGGCTTCGCGCCGCTGAACGATCCGGCGATCGTCTGCCTGGTGGTGATTGCCGCGCCGCGGGGGGGACACGAAGGCGGGCAGGTGGCGGGGCCGGTGTTCAAGGCGATCGCGGAGCGGGTGCTGCCCTATCTGGGCGTGCCGCACGACGTGCCGCTGCAAGTGCATCCGGCGCCGATCCGGATCGCGGCCGCCGACGCGGTGGAAGAATCGCAGCCGATCGGTCCGCCGCCGACGCCGGCGCCGCCGCTGGCGGCGGCGCCCGAGCCGACGGGCTCGGAGGTGGTGGTGGCGACCGGGCCGCCGGCGGGGATCGCGCTGCCGGACTTTCGCGGGCAGTCGGTGCGGGCGGTGACGGCGCTGTGCCAACGGCTGGGATTGGCCCTCGCGTTGCAGGGAAACGGAGTGGCGCAGGCGCAATCGCCGGCGGCGGGGACGCGGCTGCGGCGCGGAGCCACGGTGGTCGTACGGTTTGCTCCCTAGGAAGGACGTGCCGGCGGAACGATGATGCGGCTCGAGGAACTGGCGAGCGGGGTGACGATACTCGAGCAGGGCGGAGCCTTGCCGGAGAGCGTGGCCGGGGTACATTACGATTCGCGGCAGATCCAGCCGGGGTGGGCGTTCGTGGCGATTCCGGGCGAGCGGGTGGATGGGAACCAGTTCATTCCGGAGGCGCGGGAGCGGGGCGCGAGCGTAATTTTTTCCGAGCGGCCGGCGCAAAGCGGGCAGCCGTGGCTGCGGGTGGAGAACGCGCGGCGGGCGCTGGCGCAGGCCTCGGCGAACTGGTTCGGACGGCCGGCGGACAAGCTGCGGCTGATCGGGGTGACCGGCACGAACGGCAAGACCACGACGAGCTGGCTGATCGAGGCGATGCTGCGGCAGGCGGGCTGGACGACGGGGATGCTGGGCACGATCGAATACCACATCGGCGCGGCGGTGCTGCCGGCGCCGCACACCACGCCGGAATCCTACGACCTGCACCACCTG
>JAKAOE010000109.1:686-6602 GCA_021823305.1 Acidobacteriota bacterium | reverse complement strand
CTGATCGTCGCGAACGTGAATCCGCAAAGCCTGGGCTACCAGGGCGACGCCGCGTATCGGTTCCTGCAGCGCGCCGCCGACGCGGTGCGCCGCGAACCCGGCGTCCTCGCCGCCGCCTACGTGACCCAGCCGCCGCTGCAGATCTCCGAGTCGGATACCGAAGTGCTGCCGCCGGGCCGGACGCCGCCGCCGCACCATCTCGGCTTCGACGTGGATACCACCAGCGTCAGCCCCGGCTACTTCGCCGCCGCCGGAACGAAGCTGCTCGAAGGCCGCGACTTCACCCGCGCCGACCTTGCGCCGGGCCACGCGCCGCTGGTCGTGGTCAATGAAACGCTGGCGCGGCAGTTCTGGCCGCACCGCGATGCGCTCGGCCGTACCCTCACCTTCCCCGGCTCCAAGAATCCGCCCGCCACCGTCGTGGGCGTGGCCGAGAACGGCAAATACCGCAGCTTGGGCGAGGCGCCGCGTCCCTACCTGTATCAGTTGCGGACGTTGCAGGGCCCCGCCACGCTGCTGATCCACGTCGCCGGCGCCCCGGACGCGTTCACCGCCGCCATCCAACGCACGCTGCAGCGGCTCGATCCCAACCTGCTCGGTACCGACGTCGAGACCATCCAGCAGTTCATGGCGGTGCCGCTCTTCCCGGCGCGCTTCGCCGGCATCCTGCTCGGAGGCTTCGGCGTGTTGGCGCTGCTGTTGGCGGTGGTCGGCCTCTACGGTGTGATCGCGGCCTCGGTGGCGCAGCGCACGCGCGAGTACGGCATCCGCATGGCGCTGGGCGCCAACGTGACCGCGCTGCTGCGCCTGGTGGTGGGCCAGGGCCTGCGCTTGGCGCTCTGGGGCATCGGCATCGGCGTGGTGCTGGCGGCGCTGTTGACCCACCTCATGGCCGCCCTGCTCTATGGCATGAGCCCGCTCGACCCGCTCAGCTACCTGGCCGCGGCGGCGGTGCTGCTGGCGGTTGCCGCGCTCGCCAGCTACGTTCCCGCGCTGCGCGCCACCCGCGTGGACCCGCTGCGCGCCCTGCGCTGGGAGTAGCCCCCAGCCGCAATTCGGCCCCCGCCATCGGCTCTACACTGAAGGCGTGGCCCCGCAACCCGAACGGCTGACGCTGCGCCGGCGGCGCATCCTCCGCCTGCGGCAGCTTCTCGCCGCCGCGCTGATCGCCGCCGCTCTGGCCGTCACCGGCCTCTACCTGCTGCAGCGCCATCACCAGACGGTCGAGCTGGCGCATTCGGCGCAGGCGCACGCGCCCCTGCTCGGGCTCAAGATCCAGCAAAGCGCCGCCGGCGTCACCATCGCCAAATCGGTCGCCGGGCGGCCGGTATTCCGGCTCGAGGCGCGCCGCGCCGACACCCTCCGCGCCAACGGCCACGACCTGCTCTACGACGTCCGCATCCTGGTTTACGAACGCGACGGCGTGCACGCCGATGCCATCTCGGGCCAGCGCTTTCGCTACGACAGCCGCAGCGGCGCCTTGCAGGCGCACGGCACCGTGCGCATCGAGCTCGCCTCCCGCCCGGGCGCGCCGCCGCAGCGCCCCTCGCCGCCGGTGAGCATCGTCGCCCACGATCTGAGCTACAACGTCAAGCTGGGCACCGGCACCATCGCCCACGGCATCTCCTTCGCGCTCGGCACCGCGCAAGGCACCGCCGGCGCCGCGCGGCTCGACAGCCGCGCCGGCCGGGCGCATTTTTCCGGCGGCGTGGACCTGCAATGGCAGCGCCCCGGGCGTCCGCCGCTGACCGTGGCCGCCGCCCAAGCCGCCTTGCGGCGCCTGCCGACGGGTTCGCCCAACGCCGCCTCGGTCGAGCTCACCGGCGGCGCCCGGCTCATCTCCGGCTCCCAATCGCTCGCCGCCGATCGCCTCACCCTGTTCCTGCGCCGCGACCGCAGCCTGCGCCGCCTGCTCGCCGCCGGCCACATCCACGCCGCCGACACCCTCCCCGGCCGCCACCTGACCCTGACCGCCGACGCCGCCGACGCCGGCTTCGCCCCCGGCCGCCGCCAAACGCTCAACCGCCTGATCCTCGACGGGGACGTGGAGGCGCGCCAGCATACCGCCGCCCAGCGCGGCTGCCTGACGGCGGGCCGGGTCAAGTTCCTATACTCCGCCGCCGGCGCCTTGCAGCAGGTGCAGGCCTCGCAAGGGGCGGCGCTCACCCTCCACGGCGCCCGCAGCCAGACGCTCAGCGCGCCTGAGCTCGACTTCCTGATGCGCCCGGGCGCCGCCGGCGCCGCGCCCAGCCAGCTCCGCCTCGCCGCCATCACCAATCAGGGCCGCGCCACGCTGGTCAACGGTGGCGACACCGCCGTCGCCGACCACCTGCGGCTCGCGCTCGACCGCCGCGAACAGCCGTCGTCCGCCAACGCCAGCGGCGACGTTCGGCTCCGCCAAGTCGTCGCGGGCAGCGTGCGCAGCAGCCGCAGCGACCGCCTGGCTCTGCGCTTCGTCTCCGTCGCCGGCCGGGCACAACTCCAGCAGGCGGTGGCCGGCGGAGACGTACGGGTGCGGCAGGGCGACCGCCAGGTCGCGGCCGACGCCATGGCCTACAGCCCCGCCGCCGGCCGCGCCGAGTTCACCGGCCACGTGCGCGGCAGCGATTCCCAATCCAGCTTTACCGCCGGCCACCTGCTCTGGATCGCCGCACCCGCCGGCGGCGGACGCCTGCAGGCGGGCGGCGGCGTCAAGCTCAGCCTGCTCAGCGCCGCCGGCGCTACGCTGGGCGTCGGCCCGGTCAGCGCGGCGCACTCCCGCCTGCCGGTGGTGGTCACCGCCGAGTCGCTCGATTGGACCGAGCCGCCCGGCGCCGCGCCCCCCGGCTCCAGGACCACCGCCACCCTCCCGGCCGCCGGGTTCCGCGGCACCGCGGTCTTTCGCGGCGCGGTGCGCCTGCTGCAGGCCCCCAACCTGCTGCGCGCCGACCAAGTCACCTTGCATGGCCAGCGCTCCCTGACCGCCGACGGTCAGGTGCAAACCACGCTGCTCTCGCCCGGCACCACGCCGCGGGCGGTGACCATCTCCGCCGGTCGGCTGACTTATACCGTGGCCGACCGCGAAGCGGTGTACCGCGACGGTGTGACGATGCAGGTGCAAAACGCCCGCATGCAGGCGCCCTTGCTGGAGGCGTGGTTGCAGCCCTCCGGCGGCCTGCAGCGCGCCGAGGCGCTGCAGGGCGTGCGCTTCACTCAACCCGGCCGCACCGGCTCGGCCGAACAAGTCAGTTATGACTTTGCTTCCAGCTTGGTTGAGTTGAGTGGCGGACCGCCCAGCATTTTGGATGCCGAACAAGGCAAAATCAGCGGCGATCCCTTGACTTTTTCACTCGCGAGTGATGAAATTCAGGTGGGAAGCAAGCTGGGCGTGCGTGCCACCGGTCAATTCATCGCGCACAAGTAGCTTGTTTTCTGTGGCTTGCCTTCAGCCGCGCGCAGGATCCCCCGGCCCCTTATGCAACGCCTCGCCACTGACCAGATCGCGAAGCTTTATAAAGGCCGCGCTGTGGTCAATGGGGTGAGCGTTGCCATTGAGCGCGGCGAGGTGGTGGGGTTGCTCGGTCCCAACGGCGCCGGGAAGACCACTACGTTTCACATGATCGTCGGCCAGATTGCGCCCGATATGGGGCGCATTTTGCTGGACGACCACGATATCACCAGCCTGCCCATGTACCAGCGGGCGCAGCTCGGCATCAGCTATCTGCCCCAGGAGCCTTCCGTCTTCCGCAAGCTCACGGTGGAGCAGAACCTGCTTGCTATCCTGGAGTTGCAGTCCATTCCGGAGGCGCAGCGGCGGGATCGGCTGGAAAAGCTGCTGGACCAGCTTGGCTTGGCCAAGGTGCGGCGCACGCTCGGCTACGCCCTGTCCGGCGGTGAGCGCCGGCGGGTGGAGATCGCCCGCGGTTTGGTGCTGCAGCCGGCGTTCATGCTGCTGGACGAACCCTTTAGCGGCATTGACCCGTTGGCGGTGCTGGACTTGCAGCGCATCATCTTTCAACTCCGGGCCGATAACATCGGTGTGCTGATCACCGATCACAACGTGCGCGAGACGCTGAGCGTCACCGACCGCGCCTACATCCTCCACGACGGCCGCATCTTCCGCATGGGCTCGCCCACCGAGTTGGGCGAGGACCCGGAAGTGCGCCGCGTCTACCTGGGCGAGAGCTTCAGCCTGGCGTAGCCCCGCTCCTGCCATGAACCCCGGTCCCAAGATTGCGATTGTCGCCAAGCCCGCGCTGAAGCAGACGCTGACGCCCGGACTGGTGCAGATGGTCAATATCCTGGCCATGAACAAGCTCGAGCTGCAGGAAGCCATCACCCAGGAACTGCTCGAGAACCCCATGCTGGACGAGTCGCAGGAAGATGGCGGTCCCGGCTTGGAGGAACTTACCCGGCTGGAGCAGGCGCTGCAGCATGAATCCGAGGCCGAGCGCCGGCCGGACTCCGCCGATGCCCAAATCCTGGCGGCCGCGGCGCCCGAGTCCGCCCCGCCCGAGTCCGAGCCCGGCGAGGCACCGCCGCCGGAGACCATGGCGGAAGGTGGCGGCCCCGGGCCGGAGGTTCCCGAGACCGCGTTGGAGGCGCCCGCTCCCGCCGCAGACGCCTTCGAGGAGATCGATTACGGCGATTTCTTCAAGGATTACCTCGACCCCGGCTACCAGAAGCCAGAGCGCGAGGAGACCGAGCGGCCGTCGTTCGACAACTTCGTCAGCGCCCCCACCACGCTGAGCGACCATTTGCGCTGGCAGCTCAGCGTCGAGCCCATCGAGCCCGACCTGCGCGCCGCCGCCGAAGCGGTGATCGGCAACCTCGACGAGGACGGCTACCTCACCGCCGAGGACGACAAGGGCCGCCGCCCGCTGCGGGTGGAGGAGATCGCCGAGAGCGAGGATCTGCCCGAGGACCTAGTGCGGGAGGCGCTGCTGCTGGTGCAGCGCTTCGATCCGCCCGGCGTGGCCGCGCGCGACCTGCGCGAATGCCTGCTGATCCAGCTGTTTCAGCGGCCCACGGTGCAGATTCTGGCCATCACGCTGGTGAGCGAGCACCTGCCGGCGCTGCAGAACGCCCGCCATCAGGATCTGGCCCGCAGCCTCAACGTCACCGCGGAGGAGATCCAGTCAGCGCTGGCGGAGATCCGCAAACTCGACCCCTATCCCGGCCGCCGCTACAACCCCTCCAACACCCGGCTGATCGAGCCCGACGTCGCCTTCGTCAAGGGGCTCGCCGAGCGCTGCCAGGTGTGCGGCTCCGAGGCCTGCCGCATCCAGTACCAGATCGTGATGAACGACGACGGGCTTCCCAGCCTCAGCCTCAACCACCACTACCGCGAGATGAAGTGGGGACGGGAGCAGCGCGACGCCAGCCGCTACGTCAAGGAGCGCTATGCCAGCGCCATCCAGTTCCTGCGCAACCTCGAGCAGCGCAAGCAGACCATCGCCAAGGTCTGCCACGCGATCGTCGAGCGCCAGGGCGACTTCCTCGATTTCGGTCTAGACTTCCTCAAGCCCATGATGATCAAGGAGGTGGCGGAGGAGATCGGCGTGCATCCCTCGACCGTCAGCCGCGCGGTGGCCAACAAGTACGCCCACACGCCGCAGGGGGTGTTCGAACTGCGCTACTTCTTCACCGAGGCGGTGCAGGGCGTGCGCGGGCAGGAGACCTCGCTGCTCATCCTCAAGCGCCGGGTGAAGAAGCTGATCGAGGGCGAGGACCCGCGCAAGCCGCTGACCGACGACCAGATCACCGCCATCCTGCGCGAGCAGGGCATCGAGGTCACCCGGCGCACCGTGGCCAAGTACCGCGAAGACATGCGCATCCCCTCCACCCACCAGCGCCGCGTGCGCTAACCCGATGCCAACCCGCCCCCGCCGCCGCCCCCGCCCCGCGCCCCCGCGCGGCGAACTCCACCTGGTCATC
>JAKAOE010000109.1:0-676 GCA_021823305.1 Acidobacteriota bacterium | reverse complement strand
TCATCACCGGGCTCAGCGGCAGCGGCAAGGGTTCGGTGGTCAAGGTCTTCGAGGACTCGGACTATTACTGCGTGGACAACCTGCCGGTGGGACTGCTGCGCCGCTTCATCGAGCTGGTGCGGCAGACCGGCGAGTTTCAGCGCGTCGCCTGCGTGGTGGACATCCGCGAGGGGCATCGCCTGGAGTCGCTGCCGCGCCAGATCGCCGAGCTGCGCCGCGCCCCGCTGCGGCTGACGCTGCTGTTTCTCGAGGCCAGCGACGAGGTCATCATGCGGCGCTTCAGCGAGACCCGCCGCCCGCATCCCCTCGCCCGCCGCCAGACCGACGGCACCAACCGGGTGCGCGCCGGCATCCGCGCCGAGCGCCGCGCGTTGGCCAAGATCCGCGCCGACGCCGACCTGGTGATCGACACCTCCAAGTTCAACGTCCACGAGCTGCGCGCCTTCGTGCAGGAGCGCGTCATCCAGTCCGGGCTCGCGCCCGGCCTGCAGGTGGCGCTGACCAGCTTCGGCTTCCGCAACAGCCTGCCCAGCGACGCCGACCTGGTGTTCGACGTCCGCTTCCTGCCCAACCCCAACTACATTCCCGCGCTGCGCGAACACAACGGCCGCGACCCCAAGGTGGCGGCCTACATCCGCTCCTTTCCCCAGACCGCGGAGTTCCGGCGGCGCGTGCT
>JAKAOE010000108.1 GCA_021823305.1 Acidobacteriota bacterium | reverse complement strand
GAGCAGCCCGCCGATGTAGTGCAGCGCGAGCTGCGAGAGGCCCGCGTAGCCGTCGCCGGCGAACAGCGGCTTGCCGCCCTTCCACAGCGACTGGTGCACGTGCATGCCGCTGCCGTTGTCGCCGAAGATCGGCTTGGGCATGAAAGTCACCGTCTTGCCGTACTCGTTCGCCACGTTGCGCACGATGTACTTGTACTGCAGCATGTGGTCGGCGCTCTTCAGCAGCGTGTCGAAACGCAGGTCAATCTCCGCCTGGCCGCCCGCCGCAACTTCGTGGTGATGGCACTCGACGTGGAGGCCGGCGGCGTTCTGCATCTGCATCACCATTTCGGTGCGCAGATCCTGGTAATGGTCGGTCGGCGGCACCGGGAAGTAGCCTTCCTTGACGCGCGGACGGTAGCCCAGGTTGTCGTTCTCCCGGCCCGAGTTCCAGCGGCCCTCCTCCGCGTCGATGTAGTAGAAGCCGTGCTGCTCGCGCTGGTCGAAACGGATATTGTCGAAGATGAAGAACTCCGCTTCCGCTCCGAAGAACGCCTGGTCGGCGATGCCGGTCGAGTTGAGGTAGGCTTCCGCCTTCTGCGCGATGTAACGCGGGTCGCGGTCGTAATGCTGCCGCGTCAGCGGATCGGAGATGTTGCCGATCAGCACCAGCGTCGGCACGGTGCAGAAGGGATCGAGCATGTGCCAGCTCGGATCGGGGGTGAGCAACATGTCGCTCTCATGGATCGCCGCCCAGCCGCGGATGCTGGAGCCGTCCATGCCGAAGCCGTCCTCGAAACTCGACTCCGAGAGCTGGCTGATCGGGAACGAAACATGGTGCCAGAGGCCGGGAAGATCGGTGAAGCGGATGTCCACGATCTTGACTTCGTGCTGTTTGCAATATTCCAGGATTTCCTTGGGCGTGGGCATGAGCGGCTCCTTCGTAGGCGGCAGGGTTGAATCGCAAGTTGCGGCGGGCGCTAAACTAGGCAATCAGCGTAACAATCGGCAGGATGTCGCCACCAATCAATTGTTTTTATTGGACCTATGGACTTTGACCAACTTCAAGCGTTCCTTGAAGTCGCACGGCTGAAGTCGTTCTCCCGCGCGGCGCTGCAGCTCTTCCGCACCCAGCCGGCGGTCAGCGCTCAGATCCGCCAACTGGAGGAGGAGGTGGGAGCGCGGCTGTTCGACCGCAGCCCGGGCCGGGTGGCCCTGACCGAGGCCGGCCGCCTTTTTCATGGCACCGCGCAACAGCTTCTGCGGCTCCGGCAGGAGGGTATTCAGGCGATCGGCGATTTGGGCCAGCGCCCGCGCGGCGAACTCCACATCGCCGCCAACGAGGGCAGCTGCCTCCATGTGTTGCCGGAGGTGTTCGCCGCTTTCAAGCGCCAGAACCCGGACGTGCAGGTGCGCATCCGGCGCGGCGAGCACAATGAAATTCTCGAGGCGGTGCTGGAAAACCGCGTGGACTTCGGCGTCGTCTCGCTCCCGGTGGGCGATGCCCGCCTCAAGGTGGTGCCGCTGCACCGCGACGAGTTGCTGGTGGCGCTGGCGCCCAGGCATCCGCTGGCCAAGCGCGGCAAGCCGCTCGACCCCGCCGAAATCGCCAAGGAGCCCCTGCTCCTGCCCCGCTCCGGCCAGACGCGCGAGGCCATCGAGGAACTGCTCGGCGGCCAAGGCGCGCTGCAGGTCTCCATGGAGCTCGACTCGACCGAACTGCTCAAAGGCTTCGCCGCCGCCGGCCTCGGCCTGGCGTTCGTCGCCCGCACGCTCGCCGCCGCTGAGGCGCAAGCCGGCGAGCTCGCGCTCCTGCCCATCGCCGGGCGCCAGCTTTACCGCGACCTCGGCCTCATCTTCCGCCGCGACCGCGCCCTGGGCCGCGCCGCCCTGGCCTTCATCGCACTGGCTGCCAAAAAAGCCCCGCCCACGTAGCCGCCTATACCGTCCCGGCCGGCTTCGGCTCGGTGTACATCGCGTCAATCAGCGCCGCGTAGCGTTGCTCCACCGTACGCCGCCGCACCTTGATCGTCGGCGTCAGCTCGCCCGAAGCGATGGTGAACGCCTCCGGCAGCAGCGCGAATTTCTTGATCGTCTCAAACCGCGCCAGCCCGGCGTTGACCGCGGCCACCTCGGCCGCGAACAGCGCCCGCACGTCGTCGCGCCCGCAGGCGGAAGCGCGATCCGTCCAGGCCAGCCCGCGCGCGGTCACCGCCTCCCAGTTGGGCACCAGCAGCGCGCAGGCGTAGTTGCGCCCGTCGCCCACCAGCACCGCCTCCGCCACCAGCCCGCTGGTCTTGAGCCGGGCTTCGATCGGCTGCGGCGCAATGAACTTGCCGCCGGAAGTCTTGATCAAATCCTTCTTGCGGTCGGTGATGAAGACAAAGCCGTCCTCGTCTTGCCGTCCGATGTCCCCCGTTTTGAACCACGCATCCTCGAACGCCGCCGCCGTCTCCTCCGGCAGGCCCTCGTAACCGGCGAACACCGACGGCCCGCGCACCAGCAATTCCCCGTCGCCGGCGAACTTCACCTCGACGTTGGGCAGCGGCCGCCCGATCGAACCTGGCCGCCTCCCGCCCGGCCGATTCAGCGCGATCACCGGCGAGGTTTCCGTCAGCCCGTACCCTTCATCCACGGTCAGGCCGAGCGCCAGGAAAAACTCGGCCAGGTCCCTGCCCAGCGGCGCTCCGCCGGCGATGATCTTGTCCAGTCTGCCGCCCAGCCGGGCCTTGAGCTTGCGTCCGACCAGTGCGTCCGCCAGCGCCGCCCGCAGCCGCAACCCCGCCGGCGCCGAGGCCGCGGTTCCGGCCAACCGGTAGGGCCCCAGCCGGCTGCCGGCGCCCAGCGCCCAGCTCAGAATGCGCCGTTTTAGCCCGCCCGCGGCCTGCGCCCGCACCGCCGCCGCGACCTTCTCAAACAGCCGCGGCACGGAAACCAGCACCGTAGGATTTACCTCGAGCAGATCGCTCGCGACCGTGTCGAAACTGCCGGCAAAGTAGGTCGCCGCGTCGTAGAGCATGTCCACGTAGGCCAGGTGCCGCTCGGTGATGTGCGCCAGCGGCAGGATCGAGAGCCGCAGCTCGCGGTCGGTGAAGCAAAAGTCCATCGTGGAGGTGTTGAGGTTCGCGCACAGGTTGGCGTGCGTGAGCCGCACCCCCTTCGGCCGCCCGGTTGTGCCCGAGGTGTAGATCAGCGTGGCGAGCTGCTCGCCCGGCGTGGCCGCCAGCCGCGCGATGAACTCCGCCTCGTCCGCCGCCGGCGCCGGCGCCAGGAGCGCCTCCCACTCCGGCGATTCGAAGCTTCGTATCCAGCGCAGCTCCGGCAGCGAGCCCCGTACCGACTCGAGCTTGGCAAGCTGCTCGGCGGTCGAAACGAACGCGCCCGCCGCCCGGCTGTCGCGCAGAATGAACGCCGCTTGCTCCCCGGTCAGCGTCGGATACACCGGCACGTCGGTCACGCCCGCCGCCAGGCACGCCAGATCCGCGATCAGCCACTCCGGCCGGCTTTCCGCCAGTATCGCCACCCGCTCACCCGAACGTGCGTCGAGCCGCGAAGCCAGCGCCCGCACCTGCGCGAACAGTTCCGGCCCGCTCGTGCGCCGCCACTTCCCTTCCCGCTTCGCCGCCACGCACCGGTTCGCCCCCGCATCCCGCTGCCACAGCAGCAGGTGGTTGAGCGACACCAGACCCGGATCGTGGGCCGCAGCCCAATGTGCGCGCGCGGGCATGGGGCATTGTAGCCTGTCAGGCCGGGGTGGGCTCAGGCAGCGGCCGCGGGCTGATCTCGGCGCGGGTGCGCGGCAGGCATTGGGGGTAGTTCTGCTGCAGGAACTGCACCAACCCCTCGCGCACCTGGCAGCGCAAGTCCCAGGCCTGGCCAGCGTTGCGCGCGTCCATCAGGGCGCGCAGCTGCAGCGTATGCTCGGTCGCGTCGGTGACCTGCATACCGCACACCTGGCCCTTCCACAGCGGGTTGGCGTGCAGCAGTCGCGTCAGTTCCTGCCGCAGCGGCTCGACCGGCGCGCTGTAGTCCACATGCAGGATCACGTTGCCCAGGATGTCGGCGCTGTGTCGCGTCCAGTTCTGGAAGGGGGTCTCGATGAAATAGGTCAGCGGCAGCACCATCCGGCGCAAATCCCAGATCCGCACCACCACGTAGGTGGCCGTGATCTCCTCGATCCAGCCGTACTCGCCCTGCACGATCACCGCATCCTCGAGCCGGATGGGCTGGGTCAGCGCGATCTGAATGCCGGCTACCAGGTTCGAGAGCATGGGCCGCATCGCCATGCCGACGACCAAACCAGCGAGGCCGGCCGAGGCCAGCAGGCTGGCGCCGATCGAGCGCGCGCCGGGAAACGTCAGCAGCATCACCGCCAGGGTGACGATCACCACGATCACCGCGGTGACGCGCCGCATCACCTGCACTTGCGTCTGGATGCGCCGCGCCTCCAGGTTGTCGGTCACGTCCACGCGGTAATGCGCCGCCAACACGTCAGCGGCGACGTCGGTGAGCAGCAGCACGGACCATGCGATCCCTCCGATCAGCCCCACGCTGAACAGATGCGACAGCCCCCGGCTCACCAGCGCCGGCAGCGGCGCCGCCGGGATCGCCAGCAGCACTCCGAGCATCGGCAGCAGCCAACGCAAGGGCCGCCGCGCGTGCTGGTAAAGCGACGCTTCGACCACGCGCGCGGGTTTGCCCGCCAGCCGCCGGAGTGCGCCAAAGATAATCGCGTGCGCCACCAGCCCGGCAATGATAGCGGCGCCCAGGATAATGACGTCGGTGAGCAGATGCGCGGCATGCGCCGCCAGCCAGGTCAAGTGAGGCATGGGTCCCCCTCCCTCTTCTATTCTTCTGATCCGCAGCCGTCAGGGCAACCGGACAATGCAGACTCTCTACCGCGGACCGCCGTAGCCGAGCGAAGCGCGGAGCGCCGCCGCCAGCGACTCGAGCCCGCGGGGCGCGGCCGCCAGGGCTTGCGCCTCGGGCGTCAGCCGCGGGGCGAGATGGGCGCGGATCTTGCCTTCGAGATCGCCGCGCGCGGCCTCGGGCAAGTCGCCGCGCCGCAGCAGGTAGCGCTCCAGCAACTCCAGGTCGGCGGCGGTGAGATGCACGGCCGCCGCCAGCGCCGCCGGCGCCGCGCTGCCGACCGGCGGCGGCAGCGCCGCCTCCGCTTCGTGCACCACAATCGTACCGGCGGCCCAATCGCCCAGCCGTTGCGCGCGCCGATTGCACAGCATCGCCACCAGGCCAACGGCGTAGATCCCCGGTAGCACATCCACCGCGCGCACCACGTTGCGGATCAGGACCTGCCCCACCGTGGCGGGATGCCCGCTCACCCCGATGACGCGCAGCCGCGCCACCCGTTTGCCCGGCGTCTGCCCGCGCCAGGCGATCTCAAACAGGCTGAAGTAGCCCCAAAACACCGCAAACGTCAGCAGGACATAGATCGCCGCCACCCAGCCGCCGTTGCGCAACACCCGCAGGAGCGAGAAAGCGCCGATCACCAACGAGAGAATCACCATGGCCGCGACCAGCAGCAGCGTGTCGATGGCCAGGGCGAGGCAGCGGCTGCCGGCGCCGGCGATCGGAAAATCGAGCGTCACCTGTTCCGGCGTGGCGATGCCGAGCGAATCCGCCGCCGGCGCCGGGCCTTCGGTCATGTCTGGCATTCCCGTCCGTGCGATAGTATGCCGCATGGAGCCCGGGACCCGGAGAATCGTCTCCGCGGAGTGGCTGGCCCGCCGCCGCGACGACTGGGATCGCCTGCGCGCGTTGACCGCCCGGGTCGAGGCCGCCGGCCTCGCCGCCCTGCGCCGCGACGAGGTGCGCCTGCTTGGCCGTCTCTACCGCCAGGCCGCCGCCGACCTCGCCGCGCTGCGAGACGAGCCGGAGAGCGCCGCCTATGCCCGGGCGCTGAACGCGCTCCTCATCCGCGCGCACGCGCTGGTTTACGCCGCTCCGCGCCGCCGCTGGCGCGGCCCCGGCCGGTTTTACCGCGAGACCTGGTGGCCCGCCCTGCGCGCCTGCCGCGGCTCGATCGCCGCCGCGGCCGCGGTCTTTCTCATCGGCGCCGCCGCCGGTGCGGTGCTGGCGCGCGCCCGGCCGCAGTTCTTCGCCGAGCTCGCCCCGCTGCCGGTGCAGCAAAGCATCGCCCGACACCAGATGTGGACCGCCTCCGTCCTGGCGATGTCGCCCACCGCCTCCAGCGCCATCATGACCAACAACATCAGCGTCTCGCTCACCATGGTGGCCATGGGCATCACCGCCGGCCTCGGCACCCTCTACCTGCTGTTCTTCAACGGCCTGCTCCTGGGCGCGGTCGGCGCCGCCTGCGCCCGGGCCGGCATGAGCCTCGCGCTCTGGAGCTTCGTTGCCCCGCACGGCGTGCTCGAACTGCCTTCGATCTGCGTTGCCGGCGGCGCCGGACTGCGGCTGGCGCAGGGCCTGCTCTTTCCCGGCATCTATGCGCGCCGCGACGCGCTGGCGAAAGCCGGCCAGGAGGCGGCGCTGCTGGTCGCGGGCGTGGCGCCGGTCCTGGTGGTCGCCGGCACGGTCGAGGGCTTTATCTCCGCCCGGCCCTGGCCGCTCGGTTTGAAATTCGGCCTCGCCGCCGCACTCGCCGCTCGCAC
>JAKAOE010000107.1 GCA_021823305.1 Acidobacteriota bacterium | reverse complement strand
GCCCTCCGAGGCGTTGCAGCCGCGCAAGGCGTGGAAGGACGCCGCCGCCTACGAGGCCAAGGCGCGCGAGCTGGCCGGTCTGTTCCGCGCCAACTTCGAGCGCTTCCCCGACGCCTCGGCCGAAATTAAGGCCGCCGGCCCGCGCGGTTAGCCTGGCCGTCTAGCCGCTACTCCCCCGCGAGTGAGGCGGCGGTCGCCGCCGCCTGCGCCGCTTCCACCCGCGGCAGCCGGATCCGTACCCGCGTGCCTTCTCCCGCACTGCTGGCGATTTCCAGCGCCGCCGCCTCGCCGAACAGCACCGCCAGCCGTTCGCGCACGTTGGTCAGCCCGATGCCGTGGCCCGCCGCGGCCTCCGTCTCCCCGCTCGCCTCCATCCCCACGCCGTCGTCCTCCACCTCCAGCACCATCGCGCCGCCCTCCACCCGCGCCCGCAGCGCCACCCGCCCGCCTTCCACCTTCGGCGCCAAGCCGTGGCGGATCGAGTTCTCCACCACGGGCTGCAGCAACATGCTGGGCACGTAGAGGTCGAGTGCTTCGTCCGCGATCGTCTTTTCCACCCGCAGTTTCTCCCGCCCGAAGCGCACCACCTCGATGTCGAGATAGTCGTCCATGAACGCCAGCTCCTCGCGCAGCGGCAGGAAGCTGTCGTGCTGGCGCAGCATGCGCCGCAGGATGTTCGACAGCTTGACGATCATCAGGCGCGCCGTGTCCGGGTCGAAACGCGCCAGCGAGGCCACCGAATTCAGCGTGTTGAACAGGAAGTGCGGGTTGATCTGGCGCGTGAGCGCGTCCAGCCGCGCCTGCACCAGCAGCCGCCGCTGCGCCTCCAGCTTGCGCTCGTTGCGGATGTTGTTCCAGATCTTGATCGGGATCGCCAGCAGCAGGATGTTGGTCGCCGCCACCGCCGCCGCCGCCCACCACGTGTGCGGGTGCAGCGCGTACAGCTGCGCCGGCGCCAGCCGCGCCAGCTCGAGCTGGAGCGCGGTGAAGGCGATCACCACCGCGAACACCAGCGCCTGCCAGTCGCGGAACGGCCGGTCCAGCCGGTTGCGCAGCCAGCGCCACAGCTCCAGGTCGATGAAGGGTGAGAAATCCCAGATCTCCTCCAGGTTCGGCGCCGCCTGCCGCAGCAGCCCGCCCGCCGCGCCCGCCGCCGCCAATACCGGCAGCGCCAGCCATTCGTGCGCGATCAGCGCCGGCAGCGCCACCAGCGTACCGCCGCCCAGGCCCGCCGCGTACCCGCCCATCAGCCCCAGCAGCAGCGCGCCCGCCAGGCTCAGGTCGCCGGCGTGGAAGCTGGTCACCGCCAGCCGGATCCACACCCCGCCCGCCAGCGGCAGCGCCACGAACAGCGTGAACGCCAGCCGCGCCCGCCCCCGCCGCGGCTCGGCGTACAGGCAGCGCTGAAACGCCAGCGAGCGCACCAGCACCGCCGCGATCGCGGCCATGACGCCGAGATTGAGCAGCAGCGTGATCAGCAACAGGCGTTCCGAGGTCATGGCATCCTGAGACCCTATAATTTAAACAGAATTATGCCTGTCGCCTCCGCCGTCCCGGCCGCCCGCCTCGCCCCCGTCGCCGACGCCGACTTTCCCACCCGCTGGGCTCATTTCCGCCTCCTCGGCTTTGAGCACAACGGCGAGTCCGCCCTCGCCCTCAAGCTCGGCGATCTCGCCCCCCGCCCCCCGCTGCTGCGCATCCACTCACAGTGCCTCACCGGCGACGTCTTCGGCTCGCTGCGCTGCGACTGCCGCCAGCAGCTCGAACTCGCACTGGAAGCCATCGCCGGCGAAGGCGCCGGCCTGCTCATTTACGAGGACAAGGAAGGCCGCGGCATCGGCCTGATGAACAAACTCCGCGCCTACGCCCTGCAGGACGCTGGCGCCGACACGGTCGAGGCCAATCAGCGCCTCGGCCTCGCCACCGACGCCCGCGATTATACCCTCCCCGCCGCCATCCTCCACTCCCTCGGCGTCCGCCGGGTCCGCCTGCTCACCAACAACCCCGACAAGGTCGCTGCCCTCGAACGCGCCGGCATCCAGGTCGCCGAGCGCGTCCCCTGTCGGCCCGAAGCGCTCTCCCCCCACGCCCGCAGATATCTCCAGACCAAGCGCGCCAAACTCGGCCACCTGCGCTGACCGCATGAGTGACCCAAGCTCCACCCTCCGGCTCAACAACGGCGTCGCGATGCCAAAACTCCTTGCCGGCGTCCGCGCCGGCTCCAACCCCGAACTGGTTGACGCCCGGACATTCCCGGTCGCCATCGAAGACTGACAGCCACCGCCGGCCGGCGCGAAAAGGAGCTCCGCGATGAAAGGCACAATGCTGTACGGTCCGCGCGACATCCGCTTCGAGGAACGCCCGGACCCCGCCATCACGCTGCCCACCGACGCGATCCTCCGCGTGGCCGCGGCCTGCGTGTGCGGCTCCGACCTCTGGTCCTACCGCGGTCTCAACCCCATCAAGCAGCCCTCGCCGATGGGCCACGAGTACTGCGGCATCGTCGAGGAGGTCGGCGGCGCGGTCACCGTGGTCAAGCCGGGCCAGTTCGTGATCGGCTCCTTCTTCGCCTCCGACAACACCTGTGCCCATTGCCGCGCCGGCTACCAGACGGCCTGCGTCCAGCGGGAACTGGTCAGCACCGCGCAGGCGCCCCGTCTGCGCGTCCCGCTTGCTGACGGGACGCTGGTTGCCACACCGGAGCTTCCCTCCGGCCACATGATCCCCAGCCTGCTCACGCTCTCCGACGTCATGGGCACCGGCTGGTTCGCCGCCGTCGCCGCCAACGTCCGGCCGGGAGCGACCGTCGCGGTCGTTGGCGACGGCGCCGTCGGCCTGCTCGGCGTGCTCGCCGCCCGCCGGATGGGCGCCGCGCGCATCGTCGCCATGAGCCGCCACGCGCCGCGCCAAAAGCTGGCGCGCGAGTTCGGCGCGACCGACATCGTAAGCGAGCGCGGCGACGAGGCCGTGGCCCGCATCAAGGACCTCACCAATGGCGTCGGCGCCGACTCCGTGCTGGAATGCGTCGGCACTGGCGAGGCCATGCGCCAGGCGATCGGTTCCACCCGTCCCGGCGGCTCCATCGGCTGCGTCGGCGTGCCGCACGGCGTCGAGCTCGACGGCAGGGAACTCTTCATGACCTTCGTCCACCTCCACGGCGGCCCCGCCCCCGTCCGCCGCTTCCTGCCCGAGCTGATCAACCTGGTCTGGAGCGGCGCCATCCACCCCGGCAAGGTCTTCGACCTGACCCTCCCCCTCGCCCAGGTCGCCGACGCCTACAAAGCCATGGACGAACGCCGCGCCATCAAAGTCCTGCTCCAGCCCTGAGCTACGGCAGCCTGTCTCTGATCGCCGCCAGTCCCGCCTCGAACTTCTGCGACAGCTCCTGCGGCATCACCCACGCCAATCCCCGGCTGGCCCACAAAAACCCCGGCGCGAAGCGTGAGCCCTGCACCAACTGCGCGTCCACCGGGAACGCCGTCAGCACCGCCACCAGCGCCACCCCCAGCAGCAGTCCGCGCGCCACGCCCAGCCCCGCGCCCAGCAGCCGGTCGAGCCAGCCCAGCCCCACCGCCCGCACCGCGCCGCGCACCATGCGTCCCACCGCCGCCGCGATCGCCAGCGCCAGCGCCACGATCAGCGCGAAGGCGGCGAAGCGCCGCGCCTCGGGGTTGCCGATCCAGGTGAGCCAGCCCGCCGCCGCGCGATATTCCCACGCCGCCACCAGCACCGCGGCCAGCGCCGCCGCCATCATCCACAGCTCGTAGACCAGCCCGCGCATCGCCGCCGCCAGCGCCGAAAGCGCCACCAGCGCGAGCAGGGCATAGTCCAGCGCGTTCACGGCAAGCTAAGCCGGCAGGTCCTTTCCCGCCAATGCCCGGTACGCCGCCCGGTACTTCTCGCTGGTGCGCCGCACCACGTCCTCCGGCAGCGCCGGCGCCGGCGGCTGTTTGTTCCAGCCGATCTGCTCCAGGTAGTCGCGCACGAACTGCTTGTCGAACGACTCTTGCGCGCGGCCGGCCTGATAGGTCTCCCGCGGCCAGAAGCGCGACGAGTCCGGCGTCAGCACCTCGTCCGCCAGCACCGGCTGCCCGCTCGCGTCCTTGGGATCGCGCCCGAACTCGAACTTGGTGTCGGCCAGGATGATGCCGCGGGTCTCGGCATAATCGGCCGCCCGCTGGTAGATCTCCAGGCTCAGCCGCTCCAGCTTCGCCGCCATCTCCTTGCCGATCAGCGCCTCGACTTGCGCCATGGTGATGTTCTCGTCGTGTCCCTCGAGCGCCTTGCTCGAGGGCGTGAAGATCGGCTGCGGCAGCTTCGCCGACTCTTGCAATCCCGCCGGCAGCTGGATGCCGCACACCGTGCCCAGCTTCTTGTACTCCTTCCAGCTCGAGCCCGACAGGTACCCGCGCACCACGCACTCCACCGGAAACATCTGCAGTTTCTTCACCAGCATGGTGCGCCGCCGCAGTTGCGCCGCGTCGCCCTGCGCCGCTGCCGGAAAATCCTTCACCTCGGCCGAGATCAGGTGGTTGGGGCAGACGCCCTTCAGGTAGTCGAACCAGAACAGCGAGATCTGCGTCAGTACCGCCCCCTTGTCGGGGATGGGCGTCGGCAGCACCACGTCGAAGGCCGACAGCCGGTCGCTCGCCACCAGCAGCAGCGTGTCGCCCGCGTCGTACAGATCGCGCACCTTGCCGCGCGAAATCAGCTTCAGTCCGGAAATCTGCGATTGGAGCACCATGGGAGCAGTCATAAGAAAATTTATCTTCCGCGCATTCGGCGCGGCCTGTCAACCGGCAAGCACCGGATGCCCTGGCGGGCGCCTCCAGCGTCGCGCCACGTCGGCGCCGGCGGCAGTCAATACCCGGCAGGAGCCGCGGGAGCAAAGGGAAGCGCCACTTGAGAGGGCACCCGGGGGGGCGGGGCTAAGCCAGCCTCGCGCAGCGCGACTTCAGGTAGGGGCAGCCTTTCCAGCGCCCTCGGCTCAACCTTGATGGCGCCACTCCCATAGGACTTCCCAACCGCCTTCAGATTTGCGAGCGTCGCTGGGTGGCTCAGCACCGCCCAGAGCGCGTCGACGTCAGCCTTCACTCCCTGTCGGGCGTACACGCAAAGAAACGCTGTGAGGGGGACAACGCGGGCGTCATTGCGAATAAACCGCGCGGATCTGCGCCCTAGGTACGCGAATAAAAACGGCGGCGGCGTGCGCGCCTCCCACTTGTACCACGGCCTCCGCGTCGCGAGCAGAGTCCGGTCCGGCAAGCCTGCCTCCGTGCCCTTCGCCAGGTAGCGCGCAACCGCCTCCGGCAGGGCATCAGCCGGCGAGGCCCCGAGAGCGAGCAGGTACGTAGGCCTCCCGGCAGCGTCCAAGCGCTCCAGGTCGGCGTGCGTCACGCGATCACCTGTGACGTCCCGCGTTCGCCCGATTGCGCGCTTAAGGAGGTCTGGCGGGATGCCGGTGCTCCGGGCTTCCTTGGCCGTTAGAAAAAAGAAGTCGTTCGCTCCCGTCGCGATCCCTCTTACAACCGCGCAGTAGTCCGCCAATCGCGCGGCGCAGTCGGCGCCCGGGTTCGGGACCCTCGACATGCCGGTCGCGAGCGCCTCGTCCAAAGGTCGCTCGACAGCCAGAAGGGAGCCGCTCTCCAGCGGGTGCGGCCGGGTGGCCCATGACAGCAGTCCTGGAGAGGCCCGCTCGCGACAGGCGGCCCAGACCATTTTCCCGCGCGGCGCAACGCGCCGGATCATCAGCACGAGCGCGTTTGTATCGATCTGCGGGAACGGCGCGGCCTCAACTGAGAACGTGAGCACGGCGTCAATACGAAACTCGCGTGAAATCCAGGCCCAGAGCGCTGACGCGTATTTGCCTTCGCAGGTGTCTGCCGGAACCAAAAACGCGAGCCGCCCGCCCGGCGCAAGCCGGCTGAGCGCCCGAACCAAAAAGTAGGCGTGTAGCCCAGCCCTGCCGTCCAGCGGCACTCCAATCGTCTCGACGGCTAGGCGGCGGAGGCGTGCTTTGGCCAGTGGCCCAATCCGGTGGTGGCGGATATACGGCGGATTCGCCACCACTGCCGCGAACTGTCCCGGCGGCGGGTCGAGCACGAAATCCCGGAATTCGACCCGGTGCAGGTCCTCCGGCTTGAGCCCGGAGTCGCGCGCTTCCGCCAAAGCCGCCGCCGAGATCTCGCAGCCGCGCAGACCCACAGCCGGGCGATGCCGGCGCGCCGCCCGAAAAAACGCGCCGGCCCCGACGGCCGGGTCAAAGACTTCCGTGGCCCCGCCGGCGAGCGCAAACCGCACCATCGCGTCGGCGACCCAATCCGGTGTCCAAAACTGCCCCTTCTCTCGCAGGAGCTCGCGAGCTTCGCCGCTCGGGAGGCGTGCTTCCATTCCTGCCCGAGAGCGCCGCATCTATCGCCCTGCTTTCCGGATCTCCGCCAGCGCTTCGTCAGCGAGTTGCAGCGACCCGCCCTCGAACCTCACATACGGGAGGATGTGGCCGTTCTTGTCCTCAATGAATTCTGGGACAAGCGTCGGCTCGCTCGAACTTTCGCCGACCCGATACCCATATTGGTAGTAAATCTTGTAGATCACCTTGGTCGTCGTTGAGCCGAGATCG
>JAKAOE010000106.1 GCA_021823305.1 Acidobacteriota bacterium | reverse complement strand
GCGGTGCTCGAGGATGGCGGGGACGTGGTCGGCGGCGAGGAAGGCGTCGGGGAAACCGAGCGCCAGCAGACGGCGGCAGGGCGGGCTGGGGGTGAGCTCGAGGGTGGCTTCGAGGACGGTGACGCAGGTGCCTTCGGAGCCGACCAGGGCGCGGGCGAGGTGAAAGCCGTTCTCGGGGAGCAGCTCGTCCAGGTTGTAGCCGGATACGCGGCGGGGGATGCGGGGAAAGCGCTCGCGGATGAGCGGAGCGTAACGCGCGGCGAGACGTTCGAGGCCGGCGACGATGGCGCCGGGGCGGCCGCCCTGGACGATGGCGGCGGCGCGCTGGGCGGCGTCCATGGGGCCGAGGCGCATGCGGGTTCCGTCATAGAGGAGGACGTCGAGGGCGGCGATGTTGTCCACGGTCTTGCCGCCCATGAGGGCGTGGACGCCGCAGGAGTTGTTGCCGATCATGCCGCCCAGGGTGCAGCGGCTGTGGGTGGCGGGATCGGGGGCGAAGGTGAGGCGGTGGCGCTCGGCGGCCTCGCGCACGCGGTCGAGGACGATGCCGGGCTCGACGCGGGCGCGGCGGCGGGCGGGGTCGATCTCGAGGATGCGGGCCTGGTGGCGGGAGAAGTCCAGCACCACGGCGAAGTTGCAGCCCTGGCCGGCGAGGCTGGTGCCGGCGCCGCGGGGCAGGAGGGGGGCGCCAAAGGCGCGGCAGGCGGCCACGGCGGCCTCGACGTCGGCGGCGTCGCGGGGGCAAACGACGCCGATGGGGAGTTGGCGGTAGTTGGAGGCGTCGGTGGCGTAGAGGGCGCGGGCGCCGGGGTCGAAGGCGACCTCGCCGCGGACGCTGGCCTGGAGGCGGCGCTCGAGTTCGGCGGCGGCGGGGAAGGCGCGGCGCCAGGCGGCGTGGGAGCTGGGCGGCAGGGGCGAGTTGGCGGGGCGGGACGCCATAGTTGAGTGTAAAGCACGGCGCAATTGGGGCTTTGACTGGCGCGGCTGGAGTCCGGCGCTGCTGCTGATCGGATTGCGGATTACAAAAAACTGAAAGCGGGCGGCATACCGACCGGCCGGTTCTGTCACACGCAAAATATGTTCTAACACCGCATATTTTTTCTATTTGACGCCAGGGACATATGCGTACTATGAGCAAACCCGGAAGGCAGGGGTGAACAGTCAGCAAAGCAGAGGATGCATCTTATGATGATGAGGAAGCTGGGAGCGTTTCTCGTAGCAATTGCTTGCGCCACCGTGCTGGCGGCGCAGGCCAATCCCACCGGCAGTTTGAGCGGAGTGGTGCTGGATCCGTCGGGAGAGGCGATTCCCGGCGCGACGGTGGCGGTCACCGACGTGGGGACGTCGCAGGTGTTCAACCTGCAATCGGACGCGACCGGGCGGTTCTCGCTGACCAACCTGAGCCCGGGCAACTACGACGTGGCGGTGAGCCACGCCGGGTTCCAGCGGGCGGCGTTCAACGGTGTGCAGATCGTGATCGGGCAGACCTACACGCTGTCGGCGCGGCTGAAGGTGGGCGCGAGCTCGCAAACCGTGGAAGTGAACGCGGGGCAGCAGGTGATCCAGACGCAGCAGACGTCGGTGGGCGACCAGGTGACGGGGCAGCAGATTCTGCAGGTGCCGATCACCTCGCGCAACACGCAGGATTTGTCGCTGATGGAGCCGGGGACGCAGACCGGGCCGACGCCGCGGCAGAGCCAGTTCAACGGGCTGCCGCCGGGGGCGCTGAACATCACCTTCGACGGGATCAACAGCCAGGACAACCTGCTGAAGTCCACCACCGGGAGCAGCTTCTTCTCGATCGAGCAGCCGCGGGTGGACGACGTGCAGGAGTTCAGCATTACCGAAGGGGCGAACAACGCGGCGGACACGGGCGAGGGGGCGGTGCAGATCGCGCTGGTGAGCAAGAAGGGGAGCAACCACTTCCACGGCGGGGCGTGGGAGTATCTGCGCAACGACGCGCTCAACGCCAACTACTACTTCAACAACCTGAACGGGCTGGCGCGGCAGCGGCTGCGGTTGAACGAGTTCGGGGGCAAGCTGGGCGGCTACCTGATCAAGAACAAGCTGTTCTTCTTCGTGGACTCGGACTTCTTCGTCAACCCGAACGCGGTGCTGCGGCAGCGCAAGATCTTGACGCCGGCGGCGGCGGCGGGCAAGTACACCTACGGGGTGAGCGCGATACCGGGAGCGTTGCCGAGCTGGGTGACCTGCAACGCGGCGAACAAGACGTGCACGGCGGATTTGTTCGCGATGGCGGCGGCGAACGGGCAGAACAGTACGCCGGACGCGACCATGGCGAAGGTGGTGAGCGAGCTGTCGGCGGCGGCGAAGGCGTCGGGGGTGAGCCAGGGAGCGCAGGTGAACTACAACGCCATCCCGCTGCTGTTCAACTCCAACGCCAGCAGCAACCAGCAGTATCCCGACCTGCGGCTGGACTACAACATCAACAAGACCAACTCGCTGGAGTTCGACTACCACTTCTCGCACTACAACGCGGAGCCGGACCTGCTGAACAGCTCCGACGCCAGCTATCCGGTGGCGCCGTTCAACCAGAACGTGGGCGGACAGATCTCCGACCGCAGCCTGATGGCGCTGGCATGGCGGTGGCAGATCACGCCAACTATGAACAACGAGTTGCGGGTGGGGGGCAACAGCTCGCCGGTATGGTTCGACCAGGGGGCGGTGGCGGCGATCTACCCGACGGTGACCAGCAACCTGGGGAGCAGTTTCGCGCGGCCGCTGTTTCCCGGCAACGTGAACGCGCAGCTGTTGACCAACCCGTTCAACGGGTATTTTCCGCAGAGCCGCAACGTGGCGCTGGCGCAGATCACCGACACGCTGAGCTGGCTGAAGGGCAACCACAGTTTCACCATGGGGACGAACATCACCGGGCTGCGCTACAAGCAGACGCTGTCGACGCAGCCGGTGGCGCTGCTCAACCTGGGGCTGAGCAGCAACGATCCGGCGCTGGGGATGTTCAATGCGGGCAACCTACCGGGGATGGGCCCCAGCGACCTGAGCTTGGCGGAGGGGTTGTACGGAGTGCTGGACGGGCGCATCACGAGCTACAACCAGACGGTGAACGTGAACCCCTACACGCGCGCCTACACGCCGGGGTACAACAACCTGCGCCAACTCTCGCAGCGGGAAGCGGGGCTGTTCTTTGCCGATGCCTGGCACATCACGCCCGACCTGAACATCAACTGGGGCCTGCGCTGGGAGTGGGAGGGCACGCCGAAGGACGACCTGAACGAATACTACGTGCCCAGCGGGCCGCTGGGGCAGGCGGGGCTGTGGGGCGTGTCGGGGCCGAATAACCTGTTCAAGCCGGGGACGATGCCGGGCGCGGTGACGACGTTCGTCACCGACAAGGGGGCGACGTTCTATAACAGCGACAAGAAGGACTTCGCGCCCAGCCTGGGCTTGGCGTGGACGCCGTCCAATCTGCCGGGCGGGGTGTTGCAATGGCTCTTCGGGCAGGGCGGTCTGTCGGTGTTTCGCGCCGGCTACTCGATCTCCTACGACCGCGAGGGGCTGAACTTCTTCACCGGCCGGATCTCCTCCAATCCGGGGGCGCGCAACAACGGCTTCCTGACCGCGGCGAGCAGCGCGGGGGCGCCGGGCTCGGGCTTGTTCCAAGCCGGCAGCTTGTTCCTCAACAACGGCGGCAGCAACGGCGCGCTGGGGACGGTGGGGCAGGAGGAGTCGCTGGCCTACGGCAGCACGCTGCCGATCAACCCGGCGTTCGGCGACTCGGTGAACGCCTACGATCCGAACCTGAAGCCGCCGATCATTCAATCCTGGACGGTGGGGATCGAGCGGCAGCTCAACCGCAACACGGCGTTGGAGATCCGCTACGTCGGCAACCACGGCACGCGGGAGTGGGCGGTGCTCAACCTGAATGAGACCAACATCTTCGAAAGCGGCTTCCTGACGCAGTTCAACGCCGCAGCCAACAACCTGAGCGTCTGCCTGGCCAACCAGGCAGCGTGCAAGGCGGCGGCGGGGGTGGCGACCCCCAAGACCTACTCCAACTTCGGGGACCTGGGCTTGGCCGGGCAGGCGGCGGTGCCGATCATGACGGCGGCGTTCACCGGCAACCAGACCGGGAAGCAGACCGTGGGCGGATTCACCAACGGTCTGTTCATTTCGCAACTACAGAACGGGCAGGCGGGCAGCATGGCGAACTCGATCGCCAGCAGTTACTCCGATTGGGCCAACATCAAGGCGGCGGGGCTGCCTTCAAACTTGTTCTGGGCCAACCCGGACGCAACCGGTGGGGCGTTCATGCTGAGCGATCCGAACCAGTCCACCTACAACGCGCTGCAGATCGAGCTGCGGCGGCGAATGGCCAGCGGGCTGCAGTTCTTGGGCAACTACACCTGGTCGCACACGCTGGGCACGGGCACGATCTACAGCCTGCGCAACATCGGGGGCTGGGAGGCGCCGGGCGGCAGCGACATCCGGCACCAGTTCAAGTTCGAGAGCCTGTGGACGCTGCCGTTCGGGCCCGGGCACCGGTGGAAGTCAAGCTCGACGCTGGTGAACGACGTCCTTGGCGGCTGGGAATGGGACGGGATCACGCGCTGGCAGTCGGGCGCGCGCATGCAGCTCACCGGCGGCCTGGGGGGGACGTTTAACCAGAACGACGGCGGAGTGAACGTGATCGGGCAGAGCGTGAACCAGATTCAGAGCCAACTGGTGGCCACGCCGCAGACCAACGCGAATGGATTGGGGGTAGTGTTCTACGCGCCCAACAGCCTGCTCGGCGCCAATCAGCAGCGCTCGAACGCGGCTGTACTGGAATCGTGCCAGACGCCGGGCAAGTTCTGCGCCCAGCCTTATGTCTATGGTCCGGGCTTCTTCGAGGCCGACTGGGCGCTGGTGCGCAACATCAAGCTGACCGAAAAGCTGACCATGATGCTGCGCGCCAATGCGCTGGACGCGTTCAACAATATCAATTTCCTGCCGCCCAACGGCGATGTGCAATCCACGCAGTTCATGCAGATCACCAATGCTTATTCCGACTTCAACTCCAGCCAGTATCCGGGCGGGCGCGTGGTGGAGCTGCAGGCGCGGCTGATTTTTTAGCCGCCCCAGCGCGGGCTTCTTCAGCGGGCGGCCTTCCGGCCGCCCGCTTTTTTCTTGCGGCAACATTCGCGCATGCGCACGGTATGTTGGCGAAAACGATACGGCGTGATTTACATCACCGCCCGAGTCACGGTTAAATGAAGAGGATGTCAGTATTGGAGTGAGCTCAATGGCCATGGAGTGCGATAAATTCCCCAGGATGCGGGAGGGCAGGCGGGCGATGTTGCGCTGCGCTGTGGCGTTGTTGGCCGCCGGGCTGTGCGGCCGCGCCTACGCGGTACCGAGCTTCGCGCGCCAGACGGGGTTGGCGTGCGACGTCTGCCATACCAGCCCGCCGGAGTTGACCGCGTTCGGCCGGCTATTCAAGCTGCGCGGCTACACGCTGCAGAATACGAGCGCCAACAAGCCGGTGGGGCAAACCAAGTCGCTGGGGCTGACGCAAGCGATCCCGTTGTCGGTGATGCTGCTGATGTCGGACACCGCCGACCAGGCGGTGGTGCCGGGCACGCAGAACAACACCGCGGCGTTTCCGCAGCAGCTCAGCGTGTTCCTGGCGGGCGCCTTTGCGCCGCACTTCGGCGGCTTCGCGCAGTTCACCTACGACCACTCCAGCGACCACTTCACCATGGACAACACCGACCTGCGCTTCGCCGAGGAGCGCACGCTGGGCGGCAAGGACTGGATCTACGGCGTGGACCTGAACAACAACCCGACGGTGGAGGACGTGTGGAACAGCACGCCGGCGTGGGGGTTCCCCTGGATCTCGAGCGAGTCGGCGGTGGGGCCGCTGGCGGCGCCGCTGATTGACGGCGGGCTGGCGCAGGATGTGATGGGGCTGGGAGCGTACAGCCTGTGGGATAACCACATCTACACCGCCTTCACCGGCTACCGTTCCGAGCATGCCGGCGGGCCGCTGCCGGTCACCGGCAGCGGGTTCGGGATCAACATCGCCGGTGTCGCCCCGTACTGGCGGGTGGCGTGGCAGCAGACCGCGGGGAACAACTACTTTGAGTTCGGCACCTACGGGATGGCGGTGAACAGCTTCCCGGGCGCGATCAGCGGCGCCGAGGACCAATACCGCGACCCCTCGGTGGACCTGCAGTGGGAGCGGCCGGTGGGGCCGAACCTGATCGACGCGCACGCCTCCTTCACGCACGAGACCGCCACGTACAACGCGAGCTTCGCGGCCGGCAACACGGCCAACCTGAAGGACACGCTGAACACGTTCCACGCCGACGCCACCTACCACTGGACGCACCGGTACACGCTGACCGGCGGCTACTTCTCGACCACGGGAACCACCGACCCGACGCTCTATGCGCCGGCGGCGGTGACCGGCAGCCAGAACGGCAGCCCGAACACCGACGGCTACATCATCCAGGGCGGCTACTGGCCGGTGCAGAACATCGACCTCAGCCTGGCCTACACCGGCTACTTCAAGTTCAACGGCGCGAGCACGAACTACGACGGCGCCGGGCGCAACGCAAGCGACAACAATTCCGCATACGTCGCCTTGTGGGTCATAT
>JAKAOE010000105.1 GCA_021823305.1 Acidobacteriota bacterium | reverse complement strand
GCCCGCCGGCCGCCGCGAGCTTCTCCCCCGCCGGCGTTCCCCTCGCAACCAGCCACGCCCCGCCCGCCACGGCGAAATTCACCGCCGCCGCCGCGTACGTCGCCAGCGCCATGTCGAACAGCCGCAGCAGCCAGAACGCCGCCACCAGGCAGCCCACCACCGCGCCCGCGATGTTGCCGCCGTAGAGCAGCCCCCACCACGCCACCCCGTCCGGCGTGGCCTCGATCCAGCGCGTCAGCGCCGGCAGTGACGCCCCCATGAGGATGGTCGGCGGCAGCAGCATCAGCCCGCACAGCAGCCCGCGCAGCGCCATCCCCGGCAGTCCCGCGCTCGAGGCCGCGAAGAACACCCGCACCGCCGCCGGCATCGTCCACAGCACCAGGAGCGCCATCGCCCCGGTGCCCGCCTCGATCGCGGCATACACCTTGAGCGCGTGCCACCGCCCGCGCTCCAGCGCCTTCGGCAGCCCGATGCTGCCTAGGCATAGCCCGCCCATGAACGTGGCCAGCAGAAACGCCAGGCACACGGTCTGCGAGCCGATCGCCAGCTCCAGCATCTGGTACCACACCAGCTCGTAGATCAGCGCCGCGAACCCGCTGCCGGCGAACAACACCAGCGGCAGCGGCAGCGCCCGCCGCCCCGCGCCCGTCTCCATGCGTTCCGCTCCCGTCGCCATCGCCGTCTCCGTCATCGCGGACCCAAAACCGCCTGCAGCGGCGCCAGGATGGCCGGCGAGCCGCTCATCAGATTCGCCGGGAAGCGCCGGTAGCTCAGCAGCTCGTCGTAGATCCCGTTCTCGTCGCTCACGTTCAGCGCCAGCCCCGCCAGGTACTGCAGCCGCAGGTTGTCGTCGGTGTTGATCGCCGCGCCGCGCAGCCACGCCCGCAGGTCGCGCGCCTGCCCGGCGTAGGTCGCCAGCAGGTCGTCGGCCGAGCCGATCCCCACTTCCTGCAGCGACTCCGCCACCCGCACCATCGCGGTCGAACTCATCTCGCGCTGCAGCGCGTCCACGTTGATGCGCATCGGCCGGTTCGAGCCCATCACGAGCTGGTCGTACCCCTGCCCGTCAATCGCGTTCGCCCACACCGTCCCGTGGGGAAACACCGAAAAGAACGTCGCCAGCTCGCTCTTCACCGCCGCCGCGTCGCTCTCGTAGAGCGGCACCCACTGCGTCACGATCCCGCCCGGCGCCAGGTGGTCGCGCTCCATCTGGAAGTACTCCTTCGAGTACAACGTCGCGCTCCCCTTCACCCAGGGATGGATCGGGTCCGAGGTGATCACGTCGTACGTCCCCTTGGCCGTCAGCATGAAGTGCCGCGCGTCGTCGTAGGTGATCCGCGTCCGCCGGTCTTCCTTGACGTGGTAGTTCCACGGCCCGAAATACTTGTCGGACATCGGCGGGATCAGCGGTTCGATCTCGACAATGCGAATCCGCCGCACGCTGGGAAACAGCGTGAACGTCCCCGCCGTCACCCCCGCCCCGAAGCCCACGACCAACGCCCGCTGCAGCCCCGGCTGGCCGGTCCCGCCCGCGCCCAGCAGCAGCGCCGGCATGTCGCCCAGCATCCGCTGCAGCTTCATGTCGAACGTCTCGGTGGACGCCTCCACCTTGCCGCTGACGTGAAACTGCAGCGCGCCGTCGTTCCAGCGCGACACCGCGATCGAGGCGTTGCGCCCCTCGCCGGTATAGAGGATGGTGGATTGCCCCTCCGAGATCGCGATTCGCCTCCCATAGGCGATCAGCTCCGGCGGCACGCCCGGAACGGTCTTCGCCAGGTACGCCGCCAGGACCAGGGCCGCGCCCACGCCGATCGCCGCGGTTGCGTGGAACGGCTCGAACACCTCCCACATCACGAACAGCACGCTCACCGCCACGCCCGCGATCAGCACCGCCTCGCACGCCGTCGTTCCGATCCACGGCACCAGATACAGGCTGAACGCCAGCGCGCCCACGATCGCCCCCAGCGTGTTCGCCGCGTACACCCACCCCACCGTCCGCCCCGGCGCTTCCTCCGGCTTGGCCGCCGCCTTCAGCGCCAGCGTGAAGCTCATCCCGAACAGCACCGCCGCCGGCAGGATCATCCACAGCGCCCGCACCAGGTCGATCTGCAGCACGAACCAGGGGCTGGCCGACAGCAGCGGGTTCACCGGCCAGTAGGGCAGGGAAGCACCGAGCATCCACGCCGCCCAGGCCACGCCGCCCGCCAGCGCCAACTGCGTCCACGCCAGCGCCGCCCGCGGCCGCGCCTTCCGCCCCAGCCACGCCCCCGCCGCCGATCCCGCCCCCATCCCGATCAAAAACACCGCCAGGATCAGCGAGAACGTATAGACCGTCGCGCCCAGCAACAGACTCAGGTTGCGCGTCCACACCACCTCGGCGCCCAGCGCCACGAAGCCGGAGAGCGCCGTGGTCGTGAGCACCGTCCAGCGGCCGGCCGATGGCGGATGGCCGGCCGCCGCCCGCGGTGAGTCCTTCCCCGCCTCCAGCCCGGCGCTCGCCGGCGCCCGCTGCGCCAGCAGCCAGCTCGTGCCCGCGACCGCCGCGTTCACCCCCACCGCCGCCAGCGTCGTCACCCGCATGTTGGTCACGCGCAGCAGGTAGTAGCCCGCCGTCAGGCAGCCGAACACCGCTCCCGCGATGTTGCCCCCGTACAGCAGCCCCCACCACGCCACCCCGCGCGGCGTGCTCTCCACCCAGTTCACGATCGCCGGCAGCGAGGCGCCCATCAGGATCGTCGGCGGCAGCAGGATCAGCGCCGCCAGCGCCCCGCGCAGCAGCATCGCCGGCAGCCCCTCCGCCGCCGCCGCAACATACACCCGGTCCACCAGCGGAATGAAGACCAGCGCCCCCAGCCCCAGCACGCCGATCCCCGCCTCCAGGCACGCGTACACCTTGAGGGGATGGATCTTCCGCCCCGCCATCCACTTCGGCAGCGCGATCGACCCGAGGCACAGCCCGCCCATGTACGCCGCCAGCAGCACCCCCAGCGACACCGCGGTCGAGCCGATCACCAGCTCGAGCATCTGGTACCAGACGATCTCGTAAATCAGCGCCGCGCACCCGCTGCCCGCGAACAGCGCCAGCAGCCACGGCAAATAGCGCGCGGCGCCGGTCGTCCGCGTGGTGGAAAGGGTGGAAGATGCCATGGCTGGGCCGTCGCGCGCGCGCAGGCTTGCGGCATCATACCGCACTCGCCATGACAAAAGCCCCCCGGCGCGGCCGCCGGCGGCCGCGCCGGAACTGGAGTTGCTAAAGTCCGCCCGCGGTCTCCGTGGCGACTCGTGCCGCGGCGGTGCGTGTTTCAACCCCAAGCTTGACGAAAACCCGCTCCAGATGCTTCTGAACGGTTCGAGCGCTGATGCCCAGCACTCTGGCGATGTCGTCGTTCGTTTTGCCTTGAACGACCCAGGCCAGGACCTCGGCCTCGCGCCGGGTAAGGCCGAGGCGAAGCAGCGGCGCCAACTCGATGAGGTCGACGTGCTCGTCGAGCAGCAGCAGGAAATGGCCCGGTTCGATCACCAGACGAAGCTCGAGACGCTTTCCTCCTCGCGTCACGGAATGGGGGAAACGCGGGGTCATCGCCGTCGGCGAATCCACGCGCGCCGCCTGGTGCCGTGCCCAGAGGCAGAGACCCTCCGGAAGGCGGGAGCCCACTCCGCCCCGCCAGGCGAAATATTCCCCGAGCAGCCGGACCGCCCGCACCGTCGCCAGGCGTACGCGGCCCGAGCAGCTGCAAACCACCACCGCCCGATCCAGCCGCTCCAGCGCCCCGCCCGCGACCCTCAACCCCGCCCTGAGCCGGCTCACCGACTTCGCGTTCCGCCACGCTTGCACGAGGTGGGGCCGCACCAGATCCATCAGGGCTTTGTGACGCTCCCCGAAGCACCAGCGCTCGCGATGCAGCCCCAACCCGACCACCCGCGGCAGCCGGACGTCGAGCGCGGCGCAGAGCCCGTCCTCGATCCCGATCGGGCGATAGAACTCGTTATACACCGCCAACTTCCTGTGCTCACGGTGTGTCAGAAAATCGGCGAATCGCACCGCGTGCCCGTCGCGCGTCCTGACGTTGTGCGTCAACACCGGATGCTCGTTCATATGCCGCTGCCAGGCCTCGTTGATTACCGGAGGAGCTATCCCGGGCGGGTCGGTACGATTCAGCGACGCGTTTGTCAGAGGGTTCATCTCACAGTAGGCGACAACCTCGCACGGAATCAGTACCGGCAAACCCTTCACGATTCGCGCGACAAACTCGTCCAGATCGCCGAAGCGGTAGGCTTCCCGAAGAAACTCCAACGCGGCGCGCAGTTCGCGGACGGAAAGCTGTTCCATGCGAGCCTCAGCGGCCCGTATCTGGCCGCGCGGTATTGACGCTATGCCTTCGGGAGTGCGTTGTCAACGTCTGTCGCTGCCAGACGCAATCGTATCCGCTCCCCGGATAAGAAAGCACCTCCCCGGCGCGCTTGCAGAAACTCCGGACGTGGCCACGGGATGTGGAAATGCGGCTTCGGCCCGACCAATGCGCATGAAGCTGCCGTCATGCTGACGCCGATAACGTGTACGCCATTTTGCGTATTTGCAGTTGCCGGCGGAATGCATAGAGTCAAGCGCGGTCGCCGCCGAGCGAGAAACCGCACCGCGCGAGTTAGCCGCTCGAGACCGGTGACGCGGCCCCGGGCCGCCCGGCTAGGAGGTGTCCACATGCTTGCTTCTCCCCGCTCCCTCGCCGTACTCGCTGGCCTGGCCTTGCTCGCACCGTTCGCCCGCCCAGCTCTCACACAGCAGTCCGTAGTCACGGCGGCCGGCGGGCCCGTGATTAATATGGCCTTCTATGGCTTGCTGCCGGGCGTCGGCTTCAGCGACCCGACCGCGATTGCGTATGACCAGAACGGCAACCTGCTCATTCTCGACTGTTCCCGCCTGTACCGCATTCGGTACTCCGCCCCGTTCACTACGACCTTCATTGCCCAGCTCGCCGGCAATGGCGCCGGCTGCGAGCCAGGCTTCAACGGCGACCCCGGCGACGGGGGCCCGCCGCTTCAGGCCTCAATCAACGGCGGCCTCGGCATGGCGGCGGATTCCGCCGGCGACGTCTTTTTCACCGATAACGGCAGTAACGAAGTCCGCGAGCTCAGTGCCTCCACCGGCGTCATCGAGCCCGTTCCCGGCAGCGCCTCCGCGGGCCTCAAATACCCGTGGGGCCTCGCCATGGACGCCTCCGGTAACCTCTTCGTTGCCGACAGCAGCAACCAACGCGTCGTGGAGTTGTCCCCTTCGGGCACGGTGACGACCGTGGCCAGTGTCTGCGGGCCAGAAGCCATTTCGCTCGACGGCAACGGCCATCTCTTGGTCGTCGGCTGCAACGCGTCGGCCAGATCCGAGGTCGTTTACCAGCTTACGCTTGCCACCGGTGCCCTTAACCTCGTCGTTGGGGGCGGGACGGCGGCGCCGGCAGCCGGGCTAGCTGCTTCCGGCGTAAAACTTGGCGAAATCGGTGGGGTTTACGGCGACGCCTCAGGAGATATCTACTTCGCATCGGGGCCGAACGGCGCGCGCAATATCGTCTATGAGGTTCCGGCCGGCAGTGGAGTGCTGCAAATAGTTGCAGGCGGCGGCGCAGTCGAACAGACATCCGGTCCGGCCACCGCCAGCGATCTGCGGGTCGTGCATGCCATCATCGCGGACCCCAGCGGTGGCCTCGATATCGACGCTGGCAATAACATCGTCCGTGTCGCTTCGGGCACTCTCAGCTTCCTTGCCGGCGCCGGCAGGATCGGCCTTCTCAACCCCGTCCCTGTATCGGGGCCGGTCTCGGGGCCGCCCACCCACTTCCTTCCGCTCAACAGCATCATTTCGCCGTCCTATCTAGACGCCTCCAACGGTCTCGTCCTCAGCGACTACGACAGCGGCGACCTCCTCAGCCTCTCCAGCGGCGCGCTATCCCTCGTCGGTTCCGGCGGCGATGGTGGTGGCCCCGTCGTCCGCGACGCCGCCGGCGACATCTTTACCACGCCCGCCGGCTCCTTTGCCGCGCCTCCCCTCGCACAACCAAACACGGTTGTCGAAATTAGCGGCGCCACCGGCCAAGCCACGACCATCGCCGGCAACGGCAGCTCCGGGTACTCCGGCGATGGAGGCGCGGCCACCGGCGCAGAATTCGAATCCATCGATGCCCTGGCGCTGGACGCCCACGGCGATCTCTTCATTGCCGACGCAGGTGCCTCGGTCGTTCGTGAGGTCAACGCTCAGACAGGCATTGTTTCGACCGTCGCCGGCAACGGCACGCAGGGCGAGGTCGGCGACGGCGGCGTGGCGACGAGCGCCGAGCTCAACGAACCCGACGCCGTCGCCGTGGACGCACAAGGGAATTTATACATCGCGGATTTTGACCTCGGTCTCGGTGCGGCCGTTCCGCCGTCCGTTCCATTCAACCCTCCCGTCGCCGACGGTGTCATCCGCCGCGTCGACGCCCAAACCGGCATCATCACCACCGTCGCCGGCACCCCCGACGACGCCAACGGCAACCCACCCAATCTTCCACTCGGTTACGGCGACGGCGGCCCGGCCACCAGCGCCGGCCTTTCCCAGCCGGAGGGCCTCGCCATCGATCCCACGGGCAACCTCTACATCGCCGATTTCGGCGACGCCAAAGTGCGCGAAGTCATCG
>JAKAOE010000104.1 GCA_021823305.1 Acidobacteriota bacterium | reverse complement strand
ATCGCCGCCGCCGCGGGCGGGCGCGACGGGAACCAGCGGCGCAGCGCCGCCGCCAGCCAGCGCGGGCGCCGCAGGCGGCGCAGCGGCAGCGCGGCGCGCCGCGCCGGCGGCAAGGCGCGCACCGCCTGCGCCACCAACTCGCGCGCACCCAATTCCTCCGCCAAGCTCTGCACGCCTTCGGGCGAGGCGTTGGCCGCCGGCGGCGCGGCGGCGGCGAAGCGCACCGCCGCGGGCGGATCCTGCGCCTCGAGCTCCTCGCTCGCGCGGTAGACCGGCTGCAGGCAGAGCAGGCAGGCGGCCGCGGCGGCCAGCGTGAGGACGGCGACGAGCCAAGCGGCGCGCCAGCGGCGGCGCAGGCCGCGCACCGCGCGCAGGCCCGGCGCGGCCGCCAGCGCGTGCGTGGGCGGCGCCGGGCGCGGACCGGGGCGGCCGAAGAGATCGCGTTGCAGGGGACGCAAGGGCACGGCGGAGATCAGCGGAAGATGATGACGCCAGAGATGGTGGTGACCACGGCCTCCAGCGCGCGCACCGCGGTGGCCTTGGCGGCGCTGGGCGGGACGTAGACCAGATCGAACGGCGCGAGCGCGGGGTCGGGCGCCGTGCCGCGCAACACCGCGCCCGCGTTCACCGGGATCGCCCGCGGCGGCGCCCCGTCCGGCTCCGGGCGAACGATGCGGGCGCGGCGGGCGTCGGCGAAGCGGGCCACGCCACCCGCGAGCGCCAGCGCCCGCAACAGCGTCAGGCCCGAAGCCGGCAGCGGATAGGCGCCGGGCCGGGCGACGTCGCCGGCGACGTATACGGTGGCCGCCGGGACGACGCGCACCACATCGCCGGCGTGCAACGGTAACGCGCCGCCGGCGCCGCCGCGGGCCAGCGCCTCGCCATCCACCGCGCGCGTGGGGCCGTTGGCGGCGCGCGTCACCAGGATTTGGCCCGCCGCCGGCGCGGACCAGCCCGCCGCCGCCAGCACCGCGGCGAGATCGGCATAGCGCCGCGCCGAATATACGCCGGGACGCGCCACCGCGCCCAGCACGGCGACCGGCTCGGAGGCAAACCCCTCGATGCGCACCTGGACTTGGGGATGGAGCAGGTAGTTCGCGCCCAGGCGCGCGGCCAACGCTTGCGCGGCCTGGGCGGCGGTCTTGCCGGCGAGCGGGACGCGGCCGGCCTCGGGCATGACGATCGCGCCTTGCGCGTCGAGCCGTGTTTCGGTCGCAAGCTCGGGCGCCTGCAGCACGCTGATGCGAATCAGGTCGCCCGGCGCCAATTGCTGCGCCGCGGCCGGCGGCGCGGCGGTGGGCAGGACCTGGGCGACGGCGGTTGCCACCGCCGGCAGCCACAGGATCAGCCCACACCAACGGGTGACACGCGCCAGCGACACAGCTCCTAATCAAGCCCAGGCGAAGCCGCCGGTCAATCAGCCCGGACGGGGGGAAGGGGGCAACGAGCGCGTCAAAATGGAAAACGTGGAAAACTGCGCGACGCTATGCGGCCTTGTGCCCGGCCGGCGGCGCCGGCTTGGGCTGCGGGCGCGGGCCGAGCTTGATCACGCCGGGCGGGGGATCGCTGGCGGGAAACGACTCCGCCACCGTTTCATCGTAGCCATTCGCGGGCGGCTCGGGCTCGGGCGGCGGCAAGGGATGGCGCGACGGCATAAAGCGATTCTAGCGCCGGGCGCGTCCGGGTGCGTGCAACAGGCGCTGACGCGCGGGCATCCGTGTCAGGACGAAAGGATGCGTCCGCCATGCCGCCTTCCACCACCGACCTCGATCGTTATGTGATGCACCTGAATCACGCCTTGGCGATGGAGGCGGCGCTGGTGGACCATCTCGAGAAGCGCGCCGCCGCCGTGCATCAACCCGAGCTCAAGCAGCGCCTGCTGGCCCATCGCGACGAGTCGGTGCAGCATCGCAACGCGCTGCACGACATCGTCACCTCGCTGCGCGCCGAGCCCACGACCGCCGCGGCCAGCGTGCAGCCGCCGGTGGCGACCGGACTGGCGGGACGGGTGCTGGCCGCGCTGCAAAGCGAGGCGGAGGACCGGCTGCTGGACGACAGCCTGGCCGACTACGCGCTGGAGCAATACGAGGCGGCGCTTTACGGCGCGCTGACGCAGATCGCGCGCAACCTGGGCTACGGCGCGCACGCCGGACGCTTCGAGGCGATCCGGCAGCAGGAGCGGGCGATGGCGGAGTTTCTCGCCACCCACCAGCCGGCGATCGTGCGCGAAGCCTTCCCGCCGGAAGCGCAGGCAGCGTGATACGAGCAGGGCGGGGCGATGCGCCGCGCATCGCCCCTTCCGGAGCATTGCGCCCCGGCAGTGGTCCGCCCTTCGGGTTTCCCGCGAGTTCGCTCCGGTGTGACGCTGATGCAGAGCTGACAGGGGGAATGCCGGGCACGGCGTGCTACGCTGAATTTTCGCGGCCTGGCGCCGCGAACTAGGAGGCTCGTGCGCGTCGCCCTGTTCACCCGTGAATATCCTCCCTATGTTTATGGCGGAGCCGGAGTCCACGTGGACTACCTCAGCCGGGAACTCGCCCGCGAAATCGAAGTGGAAGTGCACTGTTTCGGCGACCAGCGCGAACAGCGCGGCCATCTCACGGTCGAAGGACATCAGCCCTGGGAGCGGATGACGGCGATCGAGGCGAAGTTCAAGACCGCGCTGGAATCGCTGAGCGTGAACCTCGATTCCATCCGCGCGCTGGACGGGGTGGACGTGGTGCACACCCACACCTGGTATACGTCCATGGCCGGCTTCTGGGCGAAGAAGCTCCACCGCATGCCGTTCGTGCTCACCACGCACAGCCTGGAGCCGCTGCGGGCGTGGAAGGCGGAACAGCTCGGCAGCGGCTACCAGATGAGCTCGTGGATGGAAAAGACGGCGATCGAGAACGCGGATGCGGTGATCGCGGTGTCACGCGGGACGCGGGCCGACATCCAGCGGGCCTATCCGGCGATCGCGCCGGAACGCATTCACGTGATCCACAACGGCATCGACCTTGACGAGTATCGCCACGACCCGGCGACCGGGCTGATCGCCGCGCTGGGGGTGGACACGGCGCGCCCCTACGTGCTGTTCGTCGGCCGGATCACGCGGCAGAAGGGCGTGACCCACCTGGTGGAAGCGCTGCGCCATCTGCCCACGGACACCCAGGCGGTGCTGTGCGCCGGCGCGCCCGACACGCCGGAGATCGCGGCGGAGATGCGCGAAAAAGTGGAACGGCTGCGGCAGACGCATCCGCGCACGGTGTGGATCGAGAAGATGGTGTCGAAGCCGGAAGCGATCCAGCTCTACAGCCACGCCGCGGTCTTCTGCTGCCCCTCGATCTACGAACCCTTCGGCATCATCAACCTCGAAGCGATGGCGTGCGACACCGCCGTGGTGGCAACCGCGACCGGCGGCATACCGGAGGTGGTGGTGGACGGCGAGACCGGGTACCTGGTGCCGGTGGCGCAGGATGCGGCGACCAACGCGCCGCTGGACGCGGCGCAGTTCGCACGCGACCTCGCCGCCCGGCTGGCGGAGGTGCTGGCGTCGCCCGAGCTGCAACAACACTTCGGCAAAGCCGGACGCCAACGGGCGGAGGAGAAGTTCAGTTGGCGCGCCATCGCGCAGGAGACGATCGCGCTCTACCGCTCGCTGGGGCGCGCGGCGGAGGCGGGACGGTAGCCGTGCCCCTACAATAGGGGCATGTTATTGGCGCTTGACGTCGGCAACACGAACATCGTCGCCGGGCTGTTTCAAGGCGAGACGCTGGCGGCTTCCTGGCGCCTGACCACGTCACGCACACAAACCGCGGACGAGTTCGCCTTCGTGCTCTCGGGCTTGCTGGCGGCGCGCGGGCTGGCGGGCAAACGCATCGAGGCGGCGATCGTCGCCTCGGTGGTGCCGCCGCTCGACGCGACGCTGCGCGAGGCGCTGCGCCGGCAATTCGGGCTGGAGGCGCTGTTCGTGGGGCCCGGGCTCAAGACCGGGATGCCGGTGCTCTACGACCCGCCGGGCGACGTCGGCGCCGACCGCATCGTCAACGCGGTGGCCGGCTTCGCCGCCTACGGCGGGCCGCTGGTGATCGTGGACCTGGGCACGGCGACCACGTTCGACGTGGTGACGGCGCAGGGCGAGTATCGCGGCGGGTTGATCTGCCCGGGCATCGCCATTTCCGCCGAAGCGCTTTACGCCCGCACGGCGCGGCTGCAGCGGGTGGAGATCCGCGCGCCGGAGCGGCTGATCGGCAGCACGACGGTGGGCAGCATCCAGTCGGGGTTGTTCTACGGCTACCTCAGCCTGGTGGACGGGCTGATCGAGCGGCTGAAGGGCGAGTTGGGCGCGGGCACCAGGATCGTGGCCACCGGCGGGCTGGCGCCGCTGATCGCCAGCCAGTCGCGCCACATCGGCCATTGCGACGAGCAGCTGACGCTGACCGGGTTGCGGCTGCTGTGGGAGCGCAACCGGAAATAGGGAGCGGCGTCAGTAGCGATAGGTGTCGGGCTTGTAGGGGCCTTCGACGGGGACGCCGAGGTAGTCGGCCTGCTTTTGCGAGAGCGTAGTCAGCTTGACGCCGATCTTGTCGAGATGCAGGCGGGCGACTTCCTCGTCCAGCTTTTTGGGCAGGGTGGTGACGCCGGGCTTGTTCGTCTCCCGGTTCTTCCAGAGGTCTATCTGCGCCAGTGTCTGGTTGCTGAAGCTGTTGCTCATGACGAAGCTGGGGTGGCCGGTGGCGCAGCCGAGGTTGACCAGGCGGCCTTCGGCGAGCAGGAAGATGCTGTGGCCGTCCTGGAAGGTGTACATGTCCACCTGAGGCTTGATGTTGGTGCGCCGGGCGTCGGGCGCGGCGTTGAGCGCATCCACCTGGATCTCGTTGTCGAAGTGGCCGATGTTGCAGACGATGGCCTGGTCCTTCATGCGGCGCATGTGCTCGACGGTGATGACATCGCAGTTGCCGGTGCAGGTGACGTAGATGTCGCCGCGGCCGAGAGTCTGCTCGACCGTGGTGACTTCGAAGCCGGCCATGGCCGCCTGGAGCGCGTTGACCGGGTCAATCTCGGTGACGACGATGCGGGCGCCGAAACCGCGCAGCGACTGCGCCGAGCCCTTGCCCACGTCGCCGTAGCCGCAGATCACGGCCACCTTGCCGGCGACCATGACGTCGGTGGCGCGCTTGATGCCGTCGGCGAGCGACTCGCGGCAGCCGTAGAGGTTGTCGAACTTGGACTTGGTGACCGAGTCGTTGACGTTGATGGCGGGCACCAGCAACGCGCCGGCCTCCTGCATCTTGTAGAGGCGGTGGACGCCGGTGGTGGTCTCCTCGGAGACCCCGCGCCATTGCGCCACGATGTCGTGCCAGCGCTGGGGGTCGCGCGCATGGACATCGCGCAGCAGCTTCTTGATCACATCTTCTTCGTGCGATCCCGAAGGCTCGTTCACCCAGTTCGAACCGTTTTCGAGCTCGTAGCCTTTGTGGATGAGCAGCGTCATGTCGCCGCCGTCGTCCACCACAAGTTGCGGGCCCAGGCCGCCGGCGTGGGAGACCGCCTGATAGGTGCACCACCAGTATTCTTCGAGCGATTCGCCCTTCCAGGCGAAGACGGGGACGCCGGTGGCGGCGATGGCGGCGGCGGCGTGGTCCTGAGTGGAAAAGATGTTGCAACTCGCCCAACGCACCTTGGCGCCCAACGCCGCCAGGGTCTCGATCAGCACGGCGGTCTGGATGGTCATGTGGAGCGAACCGCTGACGCGGACGCCGGCCAGCGGGCGCAGGGCGGCGTACTTGCGGCGCAACGCCATCAGGCCGGGCATTTCGCTCTCGGCGACGTTGATCTCCTTGCGCCCCCAATCGGCGAGGGAGAGATCGGCAACCTTGAAGTCCGCGGCTTGGGACGCAGCAGCGCCCTTATCGAGAATGGCTGGGCTCATGGCTTCCATTCTAAAGGAAGTTCAGGACTTACGCGGCGCTGAGGTCGCGGCGCAGTTGCAGGCGGGCGGAGTGGATCATGCGAGCGCAGTGTTCGGGCTCGAGATCGAGCCAGTCGCCCAAGGTGGCGGGGGAATAGCCCTCGAGTTCGTGCAGGAGGTAGAGCAGGCGCTGGGTGAGGGGCAGCGCGCAAACGGCTTCGCGCACGGGCGCGGCCCGGGGTGCGGAGCGCGGCATACGAGCCGGGCGGGGCGATGCGCCGCGCGCTGCGTCGTCGTCCCGCCCGGGCTGTGAGTGCGCCAGGGCGGGCTCGGTCGGCCGGCCGTCGTCACGTACGTCCCTGTACGCTCCTCCTGAGTTGCGCGCGTCGGGCTCTGGCACCGGGGCTGGCGCGTCGGGCCCGGCTTGCGGCCGGGCCCGATAGGGCGCTGTAGGCGGTTGAATACCTGGCGCGCAACTCAGTCGGCCGGCCTCCCTGCGGCCTAGCATCGCTTGCGCCTCGCCCCTTCCGCAGCGTGGCACCCCGGCAGCGGGCCGACCTTCTGAATCTCGCGGCCCTGTCCCTGCGATCTCGGCCCGGTCGGGCTGGTGCGAGTCGGACCCTGCCGCGGGTGACGGGACGGCGGCGTGGATCTGATGGCGGAAGCGGAGCGCCAGGCTGGCGGCAAGCGCGTCACCGCTGATGGCCGGCCAGCCCGAGCCGGCTTGAGTGCAAGCATCGAGGAACACCGCCTGCGCCAACTCGCGCGCCGCGGCGGCGTCGGCCATCATCCACTGGCAGAGGGCGTGGATGCGGCGGTACTGCTGCTCGTACATTGCCTGGCAAAGCTG
>JAKAOE010000103.1 GCA_021823305.1 Acidobacteriota bacterium | reverse complement strand
TTCCGATCTAGGCGCCCTGCCGCTGGGGTCGAACGCGGGTTCGGCGCCGCCGGGTTGCCGAATGCCGGCGCAGACGAGCGGCCGGATGCATCGCGGCAACGGGGAGACGTCCTGAGCGCCAGCGGGTGCCGGGCGGGTTGAAGTGCCGTTGCGCCTGGAACCAGCGGCAGCGCGCTTGCACCTCTCCGGCGAGTGCCGTAGAATGCAGGTGCTCGGGAGTTCTATGCAGTTTCTAGCCCGCAAAGGCGGGGAGTGGCGGGCAGGCGCCCCAGTGGCGCTTGCGTTGCTCGGTGCCGCAGCGCTAATCGCCTCAAACGTCTTCCTGATTCTGCGGAATCGTGAACTGAACACGGAGCTCCGCGATGCTAATCGCTCGCTCCTGCCGCCCATCTGACCGTGGCCTCGGCGGTGCAGCTTCGATCGCAGACGCCCTCGGTCAGCGCGGTGGGCTGCAACTCCGATTATTGCGCGAACGACAGCCAATGCGAGGGGACTCAGGACAACCACAAGCTCTGCGACGCTTGCCAGAACGATTACGGAGGCCCCAACATCTGCGGTACGTTCGAATAGGCGAGTGAGGGGGCAGTGACCGGTACTGCGGCGACTTGGCTCGCGTCGGCCCTGCTGCTGACGGGAGGGTACGGGCAGAGTGCGCGTCCGGAAATTGTTGCGCGCAGCAGCTCCTACACGCTCCCGCCGGCGCTCCTCACCGCAAGAGCAAATTCTGTCCCGATCAACGTCGTGGTGCGAGACCGGCGCGGCGTGCCGATCGCGAACTTGCAGCGAGGCCGGTTTCGCGTTTTCGACAATGGCAAAGGGCAGACAATTAGCGCATTTGCGGTGGCCTCGGCTGGCGGTGCGCCCGCGGTGGCGGAGACGGGCCGTGCCGGGGACAATGCCTCGGTCCGGCAGTCGGTTCCGCAAGCGCGCCCTCGCGCCCGCTACGTTGCGCTGCTGTTCGACGACGTAAACTCCAGTCGCGGCGCCCTAGCCGAGGCACGCAACGCTGCGGTGAGATTTGTGCGGGAGGGGTTGGGTGGCGGCGATCGTATGGCGCTGTTCACGACCTCGGGGGATGACAGCTTGGGGTTCACTCGCGACGCGGCGGCGCTGGCGGTGGCGATCGCCCGTGTCGCGCCGCACCCGCGTTACAGCCAGGAAGGCATAAGCCCCTGCCCGCGTATTACGCCCTACCAGGCCTACCTAATTTCCGTAGTTCACGACCCGCTCGCGTATAAGGCCGCCGCGGCGGAGGCCGCCGCATGCACTGCCAATCCGGACCCCGAGTCCCCTATACCCATCTTTCGTTCTCTGCAGCAAACGTTCGGCGATCCGATTCACATGCAAGCGCGAGCTACCTGGGAAATGGCCCGCGCGGCGTCCGAGGACACGCAAGCGGCCATTGATGACGTGGTTCGATTTGTTGGCCGGCAACCCGGCGAACGCATCGTCGTGCTGGCATCGGGCGGCTACCTCTCGGGCACTCTGGAGGCCCAGCGGGACGCGATTGTCCGCGATGCACTGCACGCGGACGTGGTCATCAACGCGCTTGACGCCAAAGGCCTCTACACGGACGGGCCAGGCCGGCCGATCAACGACACCGCTGGAGTCCTTCCGCTGCCGACATACTTCTTCGACGAGATATCGAAGGTGCCGCGGCAGCAGGAGGAAATGTCCGCGATGGCGGACTTGGCGGTGAGCACGGGCGGCCTGCTTTTCCAAGATAACAACGACCTGACCCTCGGGTTTCGGCGCTTGGGGCTCGCGCCGAAGATAACTTATGAGCTCGCCTTCTCGCCAAAGCACCTGGCCCGAGACGGGAAGTTTCATCGGCTCAGGGTCGAGTTGAGCCCCCCGATCAAAGGTGCGACCGTCGAGGCGCGACGGGGCTACTTCGCCCCCTCGCCGGGCCCCTCGAGCGCGGGCCTGGAGAGGCGGCTCGCCGCCGCGGTTCGCGCCAGCGCCACCGAGGCTGGGCTATCAATGTCCTTCGCCGTCGCCGAGCGCCCTGGCGGCATAGCCGTCGGCGTGTCAGTTGCGAAGGCGAGTCTCGCCTTCACGACGGCTCGAGGACGCCACCTCCAGAAGCTGGCTATCGTTGCGGCGCTCTTCGATCCGGGCGGGAGGTTCCTCACCGGGGAGCGGGGCGAAGTCAGCCTGGCGCTGAAGTCCGGCACATTCAAGCGCTACCACTCGCGCAAGGCGAGGCCACTCCGGGCGACGTTCACGCTCCAAGCTCCGCCTGGAGCGTACAACCTGCGCGTGGTGATCGAGGAGGCCAGCGACGGCCGGCTGGCCGCCGCGTCGCGCTCCATCCACATTCGGTAGGGTTCAAAGTGTCACCCCGCATCGGTTGTACAGTACCCATGGGGCCTCCGCCCCCACGCCCGGGTGGCGAAACTGGTAGACGCACGGGACTTAAAATCCCGAGGGCCGCAAGGCCCGTGCCGGTTCGAATCCGGCCCCGGGCACGCCCGCGCTATTGCCTCTTGCAGATTCCAGGGAATGCTAGCGCGCCCAAGGAAGGGTCTGGCGGGCGAGCGTGGTGCGACCGCTCACGACTTGATAGACGAACGAACCCAGGCAGATCCGTCGCGTTCCGCAACGCTGCGAGCACCGGAGGGCGTACCCTAGGGGAAGCCGCACCCACGCTCCCCATGCCCACCGACGATAGCTCCGCGCCCACGCCTTGGTCCCGCAGAAAGTTCCTCGCCGCCGCCGGCTGCGCCGCGGGTGCAGCCGGCGCCCTACGCGGTCTCGGCGAAACCATCCCCATCGTCGCCGATGCGGCGGGCCGGGCGCAGGCCCAGCCCAGCCCCGCGTCCTTCCCCTCCACTTTCCTCTGGGGCGCGGGCTCGTCCGCCTACCAGATCGAAGGCGCCGCCAACGAGCCCGGCAAGGGCCAGTCTGTCTGGGATGCCTTCGTCCTCCAGCCCGGCACCATCGCCGACGGCCAGACCGGCGACGTCGCCTGCGACTTCTTCCATCGCTACCGCACCGACATCGCCCTCATGCGCGCCCTCCACCTGCGCGCCTTCCGCTTCAGCCTCGCCTGGACCCGCATCCAGCCCACCGGCGTCGGCCCCGCGCGCCAGGCTGGCCTCGACTTCTACAGCCGCGTCGTGGACGCGCTCCTCGCCGCCGGCATCGAGCCCGTCGCCACCCTCTTCCACTGGGATACGCCGCTCGCGCTGCAGAGCACCGGCGGCTGGCAGAACCCCGCCATCGCCGACCAGTTCGCCGAATACGCCGCCATCGTCGCTGGCGCCCTCGGCGACCGCGTCCGCTATTGGCTCACCATCAACGAGCCGCGCTCCTTCGTCGGCGGCGGCTACGTCACCGGCGTCCAGGCGCCCGGCCTCAAGCTGGCGCTGAAGGACAGCCTCCAGCTCGCCCACAACGTCCTGCTCGCTCACGGTCGCGCCGTGCAGGCGCTACGCGCCCGCGCCTCGCGCCCGGTGCAGATCGGCATCCCCTGCGACGTCACCCCCGCCCTCCCGCTCACCGCCGCCGACGCCTCCGCCGCCCTGGACGCCACCTTCGCCTCCCCGCTCACCCACTTCACCCCCGCCGGCTGGTGGCACGAGAACGCCTGGTGGCTCGATCCCGTCTACCGCGGCGCTTATCCCGCCGCTGCCTTCGCCGCCCTCGGCCCCAACGCGCCCACCATCGCCTCCGGCGACATGGCCGTCATCCGCCAGCCGCTCGACTTCTTCGCTCTCAACCTCTATGGCGGCCGCCGCGTCGCCGCCGCGCCCGCCTCCGCCGGTAGCGCTGCCGCCGCCGTGGTCCAACCCTGGCCCGCCGGCTTCCCCATCACCACCGCCGGCTGGCAGGTCACGCCCGAGGCGCTCTACTGGGCGCCGCTCTGGCTGCACCAGCGCTACGCGCTGCCGCTGTTCGTCACCGAAAACGGCTGCGCCACGCGCGACTGGATCTCGCTCGACGGCGCCGTCCACGATCCCCAGCGCCTTGACTTCGCCGATCGCTACCTGCGCCTCCTCGCCCAGGTCGCCGCCCAGGGCACACCGCTCCTCGGCTACCTGCACTGGTCGCTGCTCGACAACTTCGAGTGGCAGGACGGCTACACTCAGCGCTACGGCCTCATCTACGTGGATTTCCCCACCAGCGGCCGCGTCCTCAAGCGCTCCGCGCCCTGGTACGCCGGCATCGCCGCCTCCAACGGCGCCTCGCTCACCGCCGCTTCCGCCTGAGCATGCGCAGCGGGCGAAATTTCCCGCTGTGCACCGCCGCGCCCGGCCTTACACTGGTGCCCTCATGCGCCGCCTCGCCCTTGCCCTGTTCGCGCTCGCTGCCGCTGCCTTCGCAGCGTCCGCCCCCGCCCCTGCCATCCTCCGCGTGGACGCCACCCACCCCGGCCAGCACTACCTCGCCGTGGACCTGCGCCTCGCCGTCGCCCCCGGCCCGCTCACGCTCGACTACCCCAAATGGATTCCCGGCGAGCACCGCCCCGACGGCCCCATCGCCGGTCTCGCCGGCCTGCGCTTCCTCGCCCACGGCGCCCCGCTCGCCTGGCGCCGCGATCCGATCAACGCCTTCGCCTTCCATCTCACCATCCCCGCCGGCGTGCGTCATCTCGACGTGCGCTTTGATTACCTCGAGCCCCCGCTTGCCCCCGGCCAGCTCACCGGCGGCGCCGCCTCCACCCCCAACCTGCTCATCCTCAACTGGAACCAGGTGGTGCTCTACCCCGACGCCGTGCCCGTGCCCGAGCAGCGCTTTCAGGCCACGCTCACGCTGCCGCCCGGTTGGGACTTCGGCACCGCGCTGCCGGTTGCGAGCCGCAACGGCGCCGAAGTCGTCTTTGCTCCCGCCGCGCTCAACCGCCTGGTGGACTCCACGCTCATCGCCGGCGCCTACTTCCGCGCCTACAACCTGACGCCGCCCGGCGAACCCATCCACCACGAGCTCGACCTCATCGCTGACGCGCCCGCCGATCTCGCGCTTCGTCCCCGCCTGCAGCGCGGGCTCACCAACCTGGTGCGCCAGGCCGGCCTGCTGTTCGGCGCCCGCCACTATCGCGACTACCATTTCCTGCTCACCTTGAGCGACTATGTGCCCCACTTCGGCGTCGAGCATCACGAGTCCGACGACGCCCGCCTGCCCGCCCGCACCCTGCTCGGCCCCAACGCTTCGGTCGCGCTCGGCAGCCTGCTCGCGCACGAGTACGTCCACAGTTGGAACGGCAAGTTCCGCCGCCCCGCGCCGCTGGCGCCCCCGCAGTACCAGGCGCCTCATCGCTCCTCCATGCTCTGGGCCTACGAGGGCATCACCAACTTCCTCGGCTTTGAGCTGGCCGCGCGCAGCGGCCTCTGGACGCCGGCGCAATACCGCCGCGAGGTCGCCGCGGCTGCGGCCGCCATGGGCCCCGACCGCCCCGGCCGCCGCTGGCGCTCGCTCGCCGACACCGGCAGCGCCCTGCACGCCGACAACGGCCTGGCCGGCTGGACCAACTTCACCCGCAACGCCGCCGACTTCCACACCGAGGGCGTCTTCCTCTGGCTCGACGCCGCCATGATCATCGCCCGCCAAACCCACGGCGCCAAGTCCTTCGACGACTTCTGCCGCCTTTTCTACGGCGGCCCCAACCGCGGTCCCCAGCTCCGCACGTATACCTTCAACCAGCTCGTCGCTGCGCTCAATCAGGTGGCGCCCTATCACTGGGCGCGCTTTCTGCACCGCCGCGTGGATCGCCCCGACGCGCTGCCGCTTGCCGGCCTCGAGGCCAGCGGCTGGCGCTTGGTCTACAATTCCAGGCCGCCCGCCGGCCCCCCGCTTCGCCCCAACGCGCCCCTCAACCTGCTCGACTCGCTCGGCCTCAGCATCAGCTCGCGCGGCGTGATCGGCGAAGCCGCCTGGGGCAGTCCCGCCTTCCGCGCCGGCGCCGCCGCCCGCATGCGCATCGCCACCGTCAACGGCCAGCCCTACTCCGCCGCCACCCTGCTCGCCGCCCTGCGCTCCGCCCAAACCGCCCCCGGCCCCATCCGCCTCGGCGTCAGCAATGACGGCGTCCACGAGTCGCTCGCCATCCCCTACCACGGTGGCCCGCTCTATCCCCACTTGGTGCGCAACCCCCAGCTACCCGACTACCTGGATAGCGTCCTCCTGAGGCCGCGTGGCCACAGCTGATCCGAGCGCCGGCCCGGCGCTGGTGCCGGCGCTCACCCGCGCCGACCTCACCGCGCTCGTGGTCAACACCATCATCGGCAGCGGTGTCTTCGGTCTGCCGCTGCTGGTCACCGGCCTGCTCGGCGCGCTCAGCCCGCTCGGCTATCTCCTGGCCGCCCTCGGCATCGCCTTTATCGTGCTCTGCTTCGCCGAGGTGAGCGCGCAGTTCCGCGCCGCCGGCGGCCCCTACCTCTATGCCCGTCAGGCGTTCGGGCGCTTCGTCGGCGTGCAGGTGGGCTGGATCACCTGGCTGATGCGAATCTCCGCCGCCGCCGCCACCGCCCGCATCTTCGTCGCCTACCTCGCTGTCTTCTGGCCCGCCGCCTCCGCCCAGCCCGCGCAGGCGCTCCTCATCACTGCTCTCTTCGCCGCCCTCGCCGCCGTCAACTACCGCGGCGTGCGCGCCGGCGCCCGCGCCAGCAATTGGCTGCTGATCGCCAAGCTGGTGCCGCTCACCTTGTTCGCCGCGATCGGCCTGTGGTTCGTGCGCGCCGCCAACTTTTTTGCCTGGAAGCCCGCCCCCGGCCCCGCCCCCGCGCACTGGTTCCAGGCGGTATTGCTGCTG
>JAKAOE010000102.1 GCA_021823305.1 Acidobacteriota bacterium | reverse complement strand
GCGCGTCCCCTTGATCCGGATCACGCCGGCGTCGCCGCCCGGTCCGGCCAGCGTGTTGGTGCGCACCATGGTGTCGTACTGCTCCCAGATCCAGCCCTTGGAGCAGAGGTTGGGCGAGGCCAGCAGTGCCAGCAGATCGCGCTCCAGATCGCGCCCCGCCGGCGCCAGCCAGGCGGGCTCGGGGTCGAGCGGCGGGGTGCGCGCCGCCGGACGCTGCGGCCGGCGGTAGCGCGGCGCGCTCTCCGTCAGCGCGGCGTTCGGAATGTCCGCCACCAGCTGCCCCTGGTGCCGCACCCGGAACCGCGCTTCGCCCGTCACCCGCCCCACGGTCACCGCGTCCAGGCCCCACTTGGCGAAGACCGCGAACACCTCGGCCTCCCGCCCCGCCTCCGCCACCAGCAGCATGCGTTCCTGGCTTTCGCTCAGCAGCATCTCGTAAGCCGTCATGCCGGTTTCGCGCTGCGGCACCCGGTCCAGATCAAGTTCGATGCCGGTGCCGGCGCGGGCTCCCATCTCCGTGCTCGAGCTGGTCAGCCCCGCCGCCCCCATGTCCTGAATCCCCAGCACCGCGCCCGTCGCCATCGCCTCCAGGCACGCCTCCAGCAGCAGCTTCTCCAGGAACGGGTCGCCCACCTGCACGTTGGGCCGCTTGGCGCTGCTCGAGGCGGAGAACTCCTCGCTCGCCATCGTCGCCCCGTGGATGCCGTCCCGCCCCGTCTTCGCGCCCGCGTAGATCACCGGGTTGCCCACGCCGGTCGCCTTGCCGAAGAACAGTTGGTCTTCCCGCGCCAGCCCCAGCGCGAAGGCGTTGACCAACGGGTTGGCGCTGTAGCTGGAGTCGAACTGCGTCTCCCCGCCCAGGTTCGCCACGCCAAAGCAATTGCCGTAGTGCGCGATGCCGGCGACCACGCCCTCCAGCAGCGCCCGGTTCTTCGCCTCCTGCAGCGGCCCGAAACGCAGCGAATCCATGATCGCTACCGGCCGCGCCCCCATCGTGAACACGTCGCGCAAAATCCCGCCCACGCCGGTCGCCGCCCCCTGGAAGGGTTCGACGAAGCTGGGGTGGTTGTGGCTTTCGATCTTGAACACGCACGCCCAGCCGTCGCCCACCCGCACCACGCCGGCGTTCTCGCCCGGCCCTTGCAGAATGTCCGGCCCCGCCGTCGGCAGCCCGCGCAGGTGTACCCGGCTGCTCTTGTAGGAGCAGTGCTCGCTCCACATCACGCCGAACACGCCCAGTTCGGTGGGGTTCGGTTCCCGCCCCAGCAGCTTGCGGATCGCCTCGTACTCCTCCCGCGTGATCCCCTGCTGGCGCAGCGTTGCGTCGGTCATCGGCATGGTTGCAGTGCGGCAAACATCGCCAGGCCGTCGGCCGAGCCCAGCCCGGCTTCGCTCGCCCGCTCCGGGTGCGGCATCAGCCCCACCACGTTGCGGCCCTCGTTGCAGATACCCGCGACGTTGCGCTGCGAGCCGTTGGGGTTCGCCTCCGGCGTAATCTCGCCCGCCGCGGTGCAGTAGCGGAAAATCACCTGCCGCCGCCGTTCGAGCTGGGCCAGCGTCTCCGGCGCGGCGAAGTAGTTGCCGTCGCCGTGCGCGATCGGCACCTGCAGCACCTGCCCCGCCTCGTAGCCGCCGCTGAACGGCGTCGCGGTCGACTCCACCCGCACGTGCACCTGCCGGCAGAGGAAGCGCAGCCCGGCGTTGCGCAGCAGCGCCCCGGGCAGCAGCCCGGCTTCGCACAGGATCTGAAAGCCGTTGCAAATCCCCAGCACCGGGTGCCCGTCGCGCGCGAACTTCGCCACCGCCGCCATGATCGGCGAGAAGCGCGCGATCGCGCCGGTGCGGAGATAGTCGCCGTAGCTGAACCCGCCGGGCAGGACGATGACGTCGCAACCTTGCAGGTCGGTACTCTCGTGCCACAGCGGCACCGCCGCCTGCCCCGCTCCCGGCGAAGCCAGGGTCGCGGCGTGCAGCGCGTCGTGGTCGCAGTTGCTGCCGGGGAACACCACTACGCCAATGTGCATGGTTGATCCGGGAACATCTTCAATTTTACAACCGGAGCGGGCTCGCATGGGAGCGCGGCGGCGTCCTCATCAGTGCCCCGCCAACGGTCGGCCGAGGAGCGCCGTCAACCGGGCCAGCCCCTGGTCCAGCGCCGCCTGGCTGCGCGCCTCGACGTTCAGCCGCAAGAGCGGCTCGGTATTGGAGCTGCGCAGGTTGAACCGCCACTCGGGGAACGCCAGCGACAGCCCGTCGGTGAAGTCGGCCTCCCCGCCGGGAAAAGCCGCCTGCGCCCGCGCGATCGCCGCCGCCGCGTCCGCCACCTGAAAATTGAGCTCGCCGCTGGTGAAATATTTCGCCCGCAGCGGCGCCACCAGCGCCGACAGCGGCTGCCGCTCCCGCCCCAGCAGCTCCAGCATCAGCAGTAGCGGAATCATGCCGTTGTCGCGGCACCAGTTGCGGCGGAAATAGAAGTGCGCCGACATCTCTCCCGCGAACGCCGCGTTCAGCTCGCGCATCCGCGCCGGGATGATGGTCATCCCCGCGCGGCTGATCACCGTCTTGCCGCCCAGCGCCGCGATCGTCTCCTCGGTCGCCCAGATGCTGCGCGGGTCGATGATCACCGTCGCTCCCGGTTCGTGCTGCAGCACCGAGCGCGCCAGGATGGCGGTGGTGAAGTAGCCGGACAGGAAATAGCCGGTCTCGTCCACGAAGAAGCAGCGGTCGCCATCGGCGTCCCACGCCACGCCTAGGTCCGCGCCCCGTTCCCGCACCGCCTTCACCAGTTCGCCCTGGTTCTCCGGCAGCAGCGGGTTGGGAATCCCGCCCGGCACCGGAAACGCCCCGTCCGGCTCCTCGTACATGCCGTGGATCGTCAGCGGCAGCTTGCCCCGCTCGGCCACCAGCCGCAGCGCCTTCACCTGCAGCCCGCAGTTGCCGTTGGCCACCAGCGTCATCGGCCGCAGCCGCGCGCGGTCAATGTAGGTCAGCACGTAGTCGGCGAAGTCCTGCCAGACGTCCTGGGTGCGGCGCGTCCCCGGCCGCGCCGCGGCGCCGCCACCGTCGTCCTGCAGCGCTAGGTCGCGTACCTGGTCCAGGCCGCTGGTGAGCGACAGCGGCACGGCGCCTTTGCGGCAGGAGTTGAAGCCGTTCCAGTCGCGCGGATTGTGCGAGGCCGAGACGGTGAAGCCGCCGTCGGCGTCGAGGGTCGCGGCGGCGAAATAAAACATGTCGGTCGACACCGTGCCGATGTCGATGACGTCCACGCCCGCCCGCAGCAGCGCCGCGATCGCTGCCTCCGCCAGCATCGGCCCGCTGGCGCGCACGTCCTTGCCCACCACCACGCGCCGCGCGCCGACCACGCGCGCGAAGGCCCGCGCGAACGCCGCCGCGCCCGCTTCATCCAATTGCTGCGGCACCAGGCCGCGCACGTCGTAGCTGCGAAAGATTGCCGGATCGAGCACTGTGGCCCCCGCGGTGGAAGCCTTCACCCTACCGCACCCTCGCCGCCGCCGCAAGCGCCCCAACGCCACAACGGGCGGAGGATTCTCATCCTCCGCCCGTTTCGGCCGCCACCCGGGTCCGGCCCGAGTCCACCTAGAAGGTCAGCTTGGTGGTGAACTCGATGATCCGCGGCGAGGCGTCGCCGCCCAGGAACGCGCCAAACATGCTGGTCGGCACGCTCACCGTGTTGATCACCTGGCCGAAGTTGCTCGCCGCCAGGTTGGCCACCGGGAGGTCGAAGTTGGGATGGTTGAAGAGGTTGAAGAACTGCAGTCCGAAGCCCAGCTGGCCGCGTTCCCAACCTGGAATTTGCGTGTTCTTGACGATGCTCAGGTCGGTGTCAAAGAACCGCGGTCCGCGAAACTGGTTGCGGATCTGGTTGCCGAAGGCCGTCGGCGTGGAGGTCGAGGGCGAGAACGACGCCGGCAGGATGCACTGCTTGTCTACCGTGCAGGTCCCATTCTGCCCGCTCCCCAGCACGTTGGCGAAGATCGCGCCGGCGGGGCCGTAATTGTTCGCCTCCAGCGCGGTGGTCGCGTTGCCGTCGGTCACGGTCAGCGGCAGCCCGCTGCGCGCGAACAGCGTCCCCGATACCGTCCAGCCTTTCCACAGTTGGTCCGGGCCCCAGCCGAAGGCGCTGCGGAAGGGCACCGTCCACACGTAATTCAGGCTGAAGTAATGGCGCACGTCATAGTCCGAGTTGCCGTAGTTGAAGGCGCGGATGTTGTAGGGATCCTGCACCCCCACCACGCTGGCGTTGGTCGCGGTCAGCGTGAATGGCAGGAAGCCGCCGTTGGAGACCATGTCGAGCGAGTGGCTCCAGGTGTAGTTCGCCTGGAACTGCAGGCTCTGGCTCATCTTCCGCGAGAACGAGACGGTGACGCCGTCGTAGTTCGAGTTGCCCCCGGTCACCAGTTGGTTGACCACGCCGAAGCGCGGGTCGGGCGCCGTGGCCGGCAGCCCGGTGAAGCCCGGCGCGAAGGCGTTGAAGCCGTCCACCTGCATCGCTTCATGCTCGCCGTGATTGCCGACATAGTTGATGCTCAGCGCGCTGGTGTTGCCCAGCTGCTGCTGCACCTCCAGGTTCCATTCCAGGTAGAGCGGACTCTTCACCTTCTGGTCGCTGGTGAAGTAGTTCGGCGGCGTGAAGCCGGGATTGGTGGCGGAAATCGAGGCCAGCGTCCCGCCCGAGGCGAAGGCGCTCAGGAACGAGGTGTTGTCCCCCGCCGCCGAGCTCAGCACGTTGCCCGTCGAGGCCGGCGAGAGCGGGCCGGTGACGGTGAAGGTGTTCACCTGCGGCGAGTTACCGGCGTAGCTGTCGAACACCAGCGCCGGCATGCTGTTGGTGAACAGCCCGAAGCCGCCGCGCAGCACCGTCCGCTGGCTCGAGAACGGCGTCCAGGCGAAGCCCACGCGCGGCTGCCAGATCACCGCCTGATAGCCCGGCAGCGTGGGGCGCAGCCCGGTCTGGATGACCTGGTTGTAGGGCACGGTGGGATCGTGGATCAGCCCGGTGAACGGCGCGATCAGGCGCGAGACGCAGTCGTGCAGGCAGATCGGGTTGGAGTTGTGCTCCGCCCGCATCGCCAGCGTGACCGTCAGCCCGCGCGTCATCTGGATGTCGTCCTCCAGGTACGCCCCCAGCGAGTACAACCGCACCGGCTGGTTGAACGCCGCGGGAAACGCCTGGGTGGAGACGTCCGCCGTCCCGTTGAAAAAGCTCGCCAGCGAGGTGCTGATGAACGGCGTGGTGTTGATGCCGAAATCGTAGTCGTTGGTGAAGTTGAAGTTGTAGTTGACCCCGGCCTTGAGCGTGTGCGCCCCCATGGTGGCCGAGTAGTCGTCGGTGAGCCCGTACTGGGTCACGTTGCGCCCCTGCGGGAAGAGGTTGTCAATCCCGCCCAGCGCGCTGAACTCCGCCCCTGCGAGGTTCAACGAGTAGGGAAACAGCGCGCTCCGCGCCCCGGCGTTGTTGCCGAAGATCGCCGAGTAGTGCGAGGCGCTCAGGATCATCTGGTTGACCGCCCCGGCGCTGAAGCTGTGCGTCCAGTTGAGCTGGCCGCGGTACTGCGGCTGGTCGCTGGTGACGTTGAAGCCCGGGTTGATCGGGTCGGTGAAGGTCGCCTGCGTGCCCCGGTCCAGGCTGAGCTGCAGGTAGAGGTGATCGTTGGCGCCGATGATCTGGTCCAGGCGCCCGTTCAGCATCCATTCGTGCGTATGGTTGGCCGCGTTCGACTGGAACTGCAGCGCGCAGGGCCCGCCGCCCGGCAGCGCGAAGCCCGCGCCGCAGCCGCCGTTCACCACCGGCACCGCGTTGGCCGCCCCGGCCGCGCCGTTGTACAGGCTGAACATGCTCTGGTAGAACGGAACCTGGGCGCCGTTGCCGGTGGCCGCCAGATTGGCTAGGGTCGCGCTCTCAAACCCCGGGCTCGGTATCCGCGCCTGCTCGTTGGTCGGCAGCACCACGTCCAGCCCCTCGGTGTCCACAAAGAAGAAGGTCTTGTCCTTCACCAGCGGCCCGCCCACGCGCGCCGCCCATTGATTGGCGTTGTCGAACGGCCGCGCGGTTCCGCCGGCATTGTTGAAGAAGTTGTTGGCGTTCATCACGCGGCCGTTCCAGTTCCAGACCGCGTCGCCGTGCCACTGGTTGGTGCCCGACATGGTCACATAATTCACGTTGGCTCCCGCCATCTGGCCGTACTGGCCCGAGTAGCCGTTGTTGGTCACCGTCACCTGCTCGACGTCGTTCTGGCCCAGCATCAGGTTGGTCGCCCCCGAGTTGTTCAGGTTGAGGAACGGATCGTTGTCCTGCTGGCCGTTGATCGTGAACAGGTTCGAGGTCGCCGGCAGCCCGTAGGTCTCGAAATTGCCGTAGCCCGACTGCGTGTTCATCACCGCGCCCGGCGTCGCCTGCACCGTGGCGGTCAGGTCGCCGCCGCCGTTCGGCACCAGTTGCACCTGTTGCGCGGTAAAGCCGGTGGAGATGTTGCCGTTGTGAATCTGCACCGGTTCGGCTTGCGCCGTCACCTCCACCGTCTGCGTGGCCGCGCCCACCTGCAACTGCAGGTTTGCCGCCCGCACTTGTCCGATCGTCACCTGCACCTCCGCCTTCTTGGGCGCGAACCCGGTGGCCGTGGCGGTGACCACGTAGCTGCCCGGGCTCAGCAGCGAGAAGCGGTAGTCCCCGCTGGCGTTGGTGGTGGTGGAGTGGATTCTGCCGGTGGCGCTGCTGGTCAGCGTGATCTTGGCGCCGGGGATGGCCGCGCCGCTGGGATCGGTGATCGTGCCGGCCACGTCGAGA
>JAKAOE010000101.1 GCA_021823305.1 Acidobacteriota bacterium | reverse complement strand
CCTGGCGCAGGCGGCGGGCGTGCAGGTCCGTACAGAAGGCGCAGCCGTTGAGCTGCGAGCAGCGCTGCTTGACCAACTCGAGCAGGGTGTGGTCAAGGCCGCACGCATCCACGTAGCGCTGCAGACTCTCCATCGCCGCCAGCGCCGCGGGCGCGACGGCAGCAAAGTCGAAACGCTGCGCGGGCGCGTCCTCTTCGGGGTGGACCAAACCGCTCATACCGATTACTCCTCTTCTTCGGCGGCCTGACCGCGCTCGGCGCGCGATTTGGCGATGATCTTTTCGGCCTGCTGCGACGGCACCAGGTCGTAATGGGAGAAGTGCATGTGGAAGCTGCCGCGGCCCTGGGTCTTGGAAGTCAGATCGGACTGGTAGGTGAGCATCTCGGCGAGCGGCACCTGGGCGCGGATGAACTCGCCGCCGTTGCGCGGCATCATGCCCTCGATGCGGCCGCGGCGGGAGTTGAGGTCGCCGATGAGGTCACCGGCGAACTCCTCGGGCGACTCCACCTCGACCTCCATGATCGGCTCGAGCAGCACCGGCCGGGCCTGCTCCATGGCCTTCTTGAAGGCGAGCGAGCCGGCGACCTTGAACGCCATCTCGCTGGAATCCACGTCGTGGTAGGAGCCGTCGTAGAGCACGACGCGGAAATCCACCACGGGATAGCCGGCGAGGTAGCCGCGCTGGGCGCTGTCCTGGATGCCCTTCTCGACCGCGGGGATGAAGTTGCGCGGGATGGCGCCGCCGAAGATCTCGTTGACGAACTCGAAGCCGCCGCCGCGGGGCAGCGGCTCCATGCGGATGCGGCAGTCGCCGAACTGACCGTGGCCGCCGGTCTGCTTCTTGTGCCGGCCCTGGACGTCGGCCTTGCCCAGGATGGTCTCGCGATAGGCGACGCGCGGGGCGCGCAGCTTGACCTCGACGTTGTAGCGCTGTTTGAGCTTGGCGACCGCGATCTCGACGTGCTGCTGGCCGGTGCCGCCGAGCAGGAACTCCTGGGTCTGGGGGTCGCGCTCGAAGTGCAGCGCGAGATCCTCCTCGAGCATCTTGTGCAGCGCGAGCGAAACCTTGTCCTCGTCGCCGCGGCTCTTGGCCTCGAGCGCGAAGTGGATGGCGGCTTCCGGCCACTGCGCGGGCGGGTAGGAGATGGGCGCGGCCTTGTCGCCGAGGGTATCGCCGGTGAGGGTGTCCTTGAGCTTGGCGACGACGCCGAGGTCGCCGGCGTGGAGCTCGGCGATGGGCTGGAGCTGCTTGCCCTGCAGCAGGCTGAGATGGGCGAAGCGCTCCGCGGACTGGCGGGTGAAGTTGAAGACGGTGTCGTCGTTCCTGAGGTGGCCGCCGCGCACCTTGAAGACGCTCAAGCGGCCGGCGAAGGGATCGGCGATGGTCTTGAAGACCTGCAGCGAGAGCGGGGCGGTATCAGCCACGGGGCGGCGGACAGGCTGCTGGCCGGGGCCGAGGCCTTCGGCCTCACCCGCCTCGGCGGGGCTGGGGGCGTAGGCGGCGAGGAAGTCGAGCAGGGCGTCGAGGCCGAGGTTGAGGCCGCCGCTGGCGAGCAGCACGGGGAAGATGCGGCGCGCGCGCACGGCGTCGCGCAAGCCGGAGACGATGTGCTCGACCGGGATGGTGCCCTGCTCGAAGAACTCCTCCATCAGCTTGTCGTCGCCCTCGGCGATGAGCTCGACCAGGGCCTCATGGCCCTGGCGCGCGGCCTCCGCGACCGCGCCTTCGAGGGCGCCGGCGCGGGCGCGGCCGTTGCCGCTGGCGGTGTACTCCTTCGCCTGCATGGCGATCAGGTCGGCGACGCCGGTGAAGGTACGCTGTTCGCCGAGGCCGAGCTGCACCGGGCAGACGCCGCGGCCGAAGCGCTCGCGCATCGCGGCGACCGCGCCTTCGACGTCGGCGTGGTCGTGGTCGGCGCGGGTGACGACGAAGATCACCGGCAGCTTGCGCTGTTCGGCCAACTCCCAGAGCTTGGCGGTCTGCACCTGCACGCCGCCGGCGGCGTCCACCACGAGCAACATGCACTCCACCACGGCAAGCGCAGCCGCGGCTTCGTGGACGAAGAGATTCTGGCCGGGCGTGTCGGCGAAGTTGAACTTAACGCCCGACTTGTCGGCGCCGCTCCACTCCGCCACCGCCATGCCGGTGGCGATGCTGATCCGGCGCTGGATCTCCTGCTCGTCGAAGTCGGTGACCGTGGTGCCGGTCTCGACCCGGCCCTGCTGCGGGGTGGCGCCGGCGGTGTAGAGCGCCGCCGCGACCAGCGTGGTTTTACCGCAGCCGCCGTGCCCGGCGACGGCCAGGTTGCGAATCTGCGCGGTGCCGTACACCTTCATGCGCTAACCTCTGCTCATACCGCTGCTGCTTCGAAAACGCCATGCTAGCACACGCGGTAGCCGCCGCGGCCCGCGTCGAGCGGCGGCCGGGTTTAATGTTTGCGGGTGGTGGGGGTGAAGAGGGAGTCGGAGAAGGGGGCGAAGCTGATGTTGAGGAAGTTCTCCTGCTGCACTTCCATCGGGCCGGCGTAGCGCTGGATGGTGAAGGGGGTCTTGATGCCGCCGATGCTACTCCAATCGCCGTAGACGACCGACTGCTCGAGGATGCCGCCGGTTTGGGGATCGGTTTCGCGCCAGAAGACCCGCACCGGGAGGTGGGAGAAGGTGGAAAAATCCACCGTGGCGCTCTTGCCATCGGCGGTGGTGAAGCGCACCGCGTGGACCGGTTCCTGCTGGAACTGGGTGAGACCCTGGTCGAAGATCAGGGTGCTGGAGGCCTGGGCCCACTGCTTGAGGATGACGTCAATGGAGTGCGCGCTCAAGTCGGCGTAGCTGCGCAACTGCTGGGCGGAGAGCGCCTGGACGCCCTTGAAAGTGATCTGCCAGCCCTTGCCGCCGCTGTAGATAAAAATCACATTGCGCTTTTTGGTGAGCTCCAGGCGCTGATCGGCGGGAAAGCGGTAGTAGAGCCAGAAATGGGTGCCGGGATTGGCGAGATTGCCGTTGGAGTCGAAGGTATAGAGGCGGCCTTCGCCGCTGCGCTGGTTGATCTGGAGGTAGAGCTGGCCGCCCATGGCCTGGATGCACTCGGCGACCAGTTGGCGGCCCTTGTCGGCGGTGGGGGTCTGGGGGACGGCGGGGCGCGGCGCGCCGAACAGCAGGGCGAACAGCAGCAAGGGAAGACGAACGGGCATGCGAAACCTCCGGGCGCCTCTAGAGGGGCGTCAGCGCGGCGATGTTCTCCTGAAGTTTTTTCAGGCCGAAGCCGGGGAACGAGATGGTCAGCTTGGTGTGCTCGCCTTCGCCCTCGACCCGCAGCACCGTGCCCACGCCGAAGCGGGCGTGGCGCACGCGGGCGCCGGAGCGCAACCCGCCGGGCGAGGCGGCGGCTTTTGCCGCCGCCTGGCCGGCGCCCGGCCGTTGCAGAAACTGGTGGATGCTTTCCACCGAGTTGTAGGTACGACGGAAGCCGGGGCGATCCGGTTTCACTTCCTGGCTGTAGCCTTCGCGGACGTAGCGCGGACCGGCGGGCGGCGGCTGCCGGGGGGAAAGGTCCTCGAGCAGGTCGCGGGGCACCTCGGCGAGAAAGCGCGAGGGCTGGGTCGGCTCCCAGAGCTGGCCGCCGAAACGGCGGCGGCGGGCGGCGTGGGTGAGGAAGAGGCGGGAGCGGGCGCGGGTGATGCCGACGTAGCACAGGCGGCGCTCCTCCTCGAGTTCGGCGGGGTTGTTGGCGGTGCGGGAGTGAGGAAACAGTCCCTCCTCCAAACCGGCGAGGAAGACAACATCGAACTCGAGTCCCTTGGCGGCGTGCAGGCTCATGAGCTGGACGCGAGCGGCGGGGTCGTAGTCGTCCTGGTCGCTGACCAGGGCGGCGTGGTCGAGGAAATCAGCGACGGTTTCGCCGCGCCCGGCGGCATCAGCGGCGGCGTTCTGCAGCTCGCCGATGTTCTCGAGGCGGGACTCGGCCTCGGGCGTGGCCTCGGCTTCGAGCAGGCGGGCGTAGCCGGTGCGCTCGATCACGAGGCGCAGCAGCTCGTCCAGGGGCATGTGAGCCTCCACGCCCTGGCGCAGTTCGATGAGCAGTTTGTAGAACGCGCCCAGCGGGTCGAGGGCGCGGCGCTGGAGGCCGGCCGCGCCCTCGAGGGCGCGTTCGATGGCCTGCAGCATGGTCAGGTTGTGTTCAAGCGCGAGCCGCTCCAGCGCTTCAAGCGTGACCTTGCCGATGCCGCGGGCGGGGGTATTGATGACGCGCAGCAGGGCGACGGAGTCGGCGGGGTTGGCGGCGAAACGGAGGTAGGCGAGCAGGTCCTTGACTTCGGCGCGCTCGTAGAAGCTCATGCCGCCGACAACGCGGTAGGGCAGGTTGAGCTTGCGCAACGCCTCCTCGAACAGGCGCGACTGGGCGTTGGTGCGGTAGAGGACGGCGACCGAGCCGGCGCCGGCGGGCAGGGCGCGGATGCGCTCGGCGACGAAGGCGGCCTCGAGCTCGGCGTCGCCGGCGAGACAGTAACCGAGGGCGGCGCCGGCCTCGGCCTCGGTCCAGAGCACCTTGCCCTTGCGCTCGCGGTTGTTGGCGACGACCGAGCCGGCGGCGGCGAGGATGTTCCCGGTGGAGCGGTAGTTCTGCTCGAGGCGGATGACGGCGGCGCCGGAGAAGTCGCGCTCGAAGTCGAGGATGTTGCGGATGTCGGCGCCGCGCCAGGAGTAGATGCTCTGGTCCTCGTCGCCGACCACGCAGACGCTTTCGGCCTCGGGGGTGAGCCGGCGCAGCAAGTCGTACTGCGGGCGGTTGGTGTCCTGATATTCGTCAATCAGGATATGGCGGTACTGGGCGCGGTAGCGGGCGGCGGCGGCTTCGCTTTGGCGCAGCAGGCGGCCGGCTTCGAGCAGCAGGTCGTCGAAGTCGAGGGCGTTAGCCTGGCGCAGGGCGGCCTGATAGCGCTCGAAGGCGACCGCGAGGCGCTCGCTTTTGGGATCGGCGGCGCGCTCGCGCCAATCCTGGGGCGACCAGCCCTTGTTCTTGGCGGCGGAGATGCGCGCGAGCACGGCACGCGGGGCGAAGGCCTTGTCGTCGAGGCCGAGGGCGACGATCACGGACTTCATCAGGCGCAGCTGTTCGTCGTCGGCGTAGATCACGAAGTCGCGCGTGCCGCCGATTTCGGGATAGTCGCGGCGCAGAGCGCGGACGCAGAAGCTGTGGAAGGTGGAGATCCAGGGCTTGTCGTAGCTGGCGTAGGGGAGCAGAGCGGCCACGCGGACCTGCATCTCCTGGGCGGCCTTGTTGGTGAAGGTCATCGCCAGGATGGCGCCGGGAGGGGTGCGATAATGGGCGATGAGATGCGCGATGCGATGGGTGATGACCCGGGTTTTGCCGCTGCCCGCGCCGGCCAGAATCAGCAGCGGCCCGCCCCTATGCTCGACCGCGGCACGCTGCTGAGGGTTCAGGTCGCTGAGCAGGGACACACCTTATTTTAGCAACTGGCGCCGATGCTGCTTGCCTACTCCATTGTGCTGGGACTGGGCCTGATCGCGCTGACGCCGCTGTTTCTGCTGCGCAATTCGCCGGATGGGCGCTACACGCGTTTTTTGGGCGAGCGCTTCGGCGCGGTGGGGGCGGTGGCGGGGCAAGGGGCCATCTGGGTGCACGCGGTGTCGGTGGGCGAGGCGCTGGCGATGGAGCGGCTGATCGCGCAGCTGCAGCAGCAGTTTCCGCAGCGGCCGGTGGTGCTGTCGGTGACCACGGCGACCGGGCGGAGCGTGGCGACACGGCGGATCGCGGCGGACCGGATCTTTTATTTTCCGCTCGACTTCCGCTTCGCGGCGCGGCGGGCGCTGCGGCGGCTGGAGCCGGCGCTAGTGCTGATCGCCGAGACCGAAATCTGGCCCAACTTCCTGACGGCGGCCGAGGAGCAGGGCGTGCCGGTGATGTTCATCAACGGGCGCATCTCGGGGCGCAGCTACGCGCGCTACCGCCCGATCCGGCGGCTGCTGCGGCCGATCCTGAAGAACGTCGCGGGGTTCCTGATGCAGACCGAGCGCGACGCCGAGCGCGTGCGCGACCTGGGCGCCGATCCGGCGCGGGTGCAGGTGGCGGGCAACCTGAAATTCGACCTGATTCCGCCGGAGCAGCCGGCGTTCCTGAAGCTGCTGCGCGAGCGGCTGGCGGAAGCGGGCATCACGCAGGTGCTGGTGGCGGGGAGCACGGTGGAGGGGGAGGAGCGGACGGTGCTGGAGGCCTACCGGCGGGCGCTGGCGGCGGCGAAGTCGCCGACGCTGCTGATCCTGGCGCCGCGGCATCCGCCGCGCTTCGACGCGGTGGCGGCGATCCTGCACGCCAGCCGGCTGGCGTGGGTGCGGCGCAGCGGGCTGGAGGGGGCGACGCTGCCGATGGGCGGCGTGCTGCTGCTGGACTCGCTGGGCGAGCTGGCCTCGGCGTACCAGCTCGCCACCTGCGCCTTCATCGGCGGCAGCCTGGCGCCGGCGGGCGGGCACAACTTTTTGGAGCCGGCGTACTGGGGCGTGCCCACGGTGTTCGGGCCGCACATGGAGAACTTCGCCGCCATCGCCGAGCAGTTCGTGGCGGCGGGGGCGGCGATGCAGGCGGCGAGCGGGTTCGAGCTGGGGCAGGTGTGGGCGCAACTGCTGACCGACGCGGGGCTGCGCGAGCGCTTGGGCGGGGCGGCGCGGACGCTGCTGGAGTCGCAACGCGGCGCCACCGGGCGGGCGCTGGAGGCGATCGCGGCGGCGCTGGCGGCCGCGCCCACGGCGGCGGCAACGTCCGCCGCCGCACCCGCACCGGCGGAGCCTGTAAGCTAGCGATACCCCCACCATGGCAAGCGCGATTCCGCCTTTTTC
>JAKAOE010000100.1 GCA_021823305.1 Acidobacteriota bacterium | reverse complement strand
AGGCCTATTGACTGGCGCGGGACCCCGCGCGGCTGCGCCGCGCGACCCGCTTGCGCTCGGCCGGCCGGGGGCCCCGGGGCGCCCCAGCCAGCCGGGGCCGCGCCTCGTTGCTTGCCGGGGGCGGGCTCACTGAGACGCTCGCCCCTTCGGAGTTTCGCAGCCTTCCCGCGCCGAATTGGCCCATGGCGCCAACGGCGCGACCCCCGCGTGGGGGTGGAAGCCGCCGGGCGCGCCATCCGGAGTTGCCGGCGTGAGCGCGCCGGCCTACTTCGCCGCCGGCCAGGCGATCGTGCCGGCGGCTTCGATCTCCAGCGTCACCGTCTTGTGCACGCGCAGGAACAGCTTGCTCGGATTGTGCAGGCCCCAGGCCACGTAGGGCACCGTCACCGTGCCGGCCGCGGTGAAATGGCGGCCGTCCACGGTCACCGTCAGCGGCAAGGCGAACGGATGGTCCGCGCCCACCAGCTGCATCGTGCCGGTCAGCGTCACCTGGCTGGCGCCGCCGCGCGCCAGCGTGCCGTGCAGCGCCTGGGGCAGGAAGACAATGCGCGGATACTTGGCCGACTCCAGCACCGTCGTTTGCATGTCGCGGTCGCGGGACGCGTTGCCGGTGGCGCCGCTCGCCGCCGCCACCACCACCCGGCCGGTGGCCGCGCCGTTGTCCGGGTCCACCGCGACGACGTTGTCGCGATCGCCGGCCGCGAGCGCGAAGGCGCCGTGCACGGTATGCAGCAGCGCGCCCAGGGTGAAATGGATCTGGGTCCGCTTCGGGTCGAGCGTCGCCTGGATGTCGAGCCGCCGCAGGGCCTCCGCGTACAGCGGGCTGTGGGGAAACTCCGCCACCAGCGGCTCGAGCAGCCGGCGCGCCCCGGCCGGGTTGTGGGCGTGGACCGCGGCCAACGCCAGCAGCACCTGGGCGTAGGGCTGCAGGTAATGGCCGCCGGCCGCGGTTTTGCGCAGCTCCTCGATACCCTGGCTCTGGTTGGTCATCGCGCCGTCGAGCTTGAGCAGCCAGCGCAACGGGGCCGGCTGCTGCCCCAGGACGTAGTTCTCCATCCCGATCGCGAGGTAGGCGTCGGCGTAGTTCGGATCGAGCGCCAGCAGCTTCTGCGCCACCGCCTGGCCCGCCTTCATCTGACTCAGCGACGCGAGATAGTGTTTCTGCACCACGCCGAGGTAATCCGCGCGCAGGCCGTGGCAGAGCGCCCGGGTGTAGAGCGCGGTCAGGTCGTCCGGCGGCGCCTTCGCCGCCAGCGCCTCCGCCCGCGCCAGCGCGCGCTCGAACGCCGGATCGCCCGGCCCCGCCTTGCCCGAGAACATGCTCTTGCGCGAGAAGAACTCGGCCTGCAGGATCCGCAGCCGGTTCATTTCGTCGAACAGATCGGCCACCGCCTCCGAGGCCGGCCCCAGCGGGTTGGCGGGGTGCACCGCGATCCAGGCCTGGAAGGTCCGGTGCGCCGCCGCGAACTCGAAGTTGTACAACTGGCGGTAGCCCAGATCGAGCCCGGTGGTGCGCAGGCTGCTGCGCGCTGGCGGCGGCGAGGGAGGCACCGCAGCGGCGGCGCAGGCCGCCATGCTCAGCCAGAGGAGGGCCAGGAGAAGTTTGCGCACTCCTAATTATGACGTGGCGGCGGCGCCGCGGTTGCACTCACCGCCGCCGGCCGGATCAGCACCGGGATGCGCGGAAAGGCGAATCGGCCCGCGGCGTCGTCCACCGCGTTCACTTGGCAGAGGTAGTAGCCGGGCTGCAGTTGCGACAGCGGGATCGCGATCTGGATCACGGCCGCGTGGCGCGCCGGATCGGTCAGCTTTTCGGTGCTCAGCAACTGGCTGGCGAAGGCCTTGACCCGGCCATGGTAAAAAGCCACATTCGTCAGCAGGTGAATCTGGTCGCCGGAGCGGCCGACGAACTTCGGGTCGTAGACCTCGTAATACAGATACATCTTCTGGTTGGTGCTGAAGACGTGGCTCACGCTCAGCACCAGCGCCCGCCCGGTGCGGGTGAGCGGATCCATCGGATTGGGTTTCACCGGCGCGAGCTGGTTGCCCACCAGCACCGAGCTGATGCTGAGCACGTGCGGATTCTTCGCCTCATCCGCGGTCAGGTCGGGGATGTTCACCACCGCGTCGAAGGCGCCCATCTGGCCGGTCTGGTTTTCCCGCGCGGCGAAGCGGATTTGGTACTTTTCGCCGGGCGGCAGGACGAAGCCGGTGCTGTACTGCAGGTTCTTGCTGTGCAACTGCTCGCCCGGGCCGGCCAGCGCGGGGGTGAGCTTGATGGTCTGGTAGACGTGGTCGAGCTGGCGTCCGCCCTGGTCAATCACTTCGCCTTCGATGTCCACCGACGGCGTCGCCTTGGGGTTGACGCCGTGCAGCGGAATCTCGTAGCCGGGGATGATGATGGACACCGGGACGTAGTAGCGGAAGGGGTTCAGACGGAGGTAGCCGTCGGCGAGGTAGAGGTCGAGCGAATGGTCGGCGATGTCGGCGTTCAGCTCGTCGTCCAACTGCTGCTTGCGGTCGGCGCTGTTCATGTGATTGATGTCGCGCGGCGCGAAGTAGCCGGGACGCGCCGAGACCTTCACCCCGGGCAGGTCCACCTTGATGCGGATCTTGCGGTACTTGCCGTTCTCCCTGGTGTTGGTGGAGACGTAGCCGATCAGGTAGTAGGAGCTGGTGTCGCGCTGGACGGTGGTGTAGACCGGGGCGAAGTTGTTCGAGGTGAGAAAGGCCTTGCCGCCGGTGTCGGTGGCGAGGGTCGAGATGGTCTCCTGCTGCGCGAACTGCGCGCTGAGGGTGGACGACTGCGCCCCGCCGTTGAAGGCGCTGCGGCCGCGGATGCTGCCCTGGGTGGCGTCGCCGCCGGGCGGCATGGCCTGCAATCCGCGCGCGTCCACGCTGAAGATGGAGGTGTTCGACTTGACGCAGGAGTTCACCGCCGAGCGCAGCGTGATCTCGTTGTCCACGCCGGAGCGCTGGATGCCGCTGGAGAAGTAGATCAGCGACTTTTTCTGCTGGATGCCGCGCAGCATGTCGCAGATGGACTGCACCGCCTCCAGGCTGCGGTCGGCGTTGGCGATGTTGAATTCGGTGTCGTCGGCCTCGAAGCTGTTGCCGTTGTCTGCGGTGCCCTCGGTGGCGCCGGTCGAGCCGTCCTGGAAGCCGGAGCTGGCCGCCGGGTTGAGCGCCTGCAGCGTGTTCAGCAGCTCCTTCTTGTCGGCGGTGAAGTCCTGGTTCACGTCGAGCGAGTTGCCCAGCGTCGCCACCGCCGCCAGGTCGGCCGGCTGCATCTGCTGATTGACGTAATGCTCGGCCTGCTGGATGACGTTCTGCACGTCTTCCGGCTGCATCGTGGTCAGGTCGAAATAGAGCACGATCAGCCGCCGGTCGCGGTAGACGGCGGCCGCCGCGGGCGCGATCGCCGCCGCCGGTTTGGCCGCGGCCTTGGCCGCCGGCGCCGCGGCCTTCACCACCGCGCCGGCCGGCCCGCCGGCCGCCGCCGCGGCGGCGGCGACGCGAGGCGGGGCCTGGTCCACGTTTTCGAAGTCGAAGCTCAGGATGTGCTGCAGCTTGCCGTCCTCGTACACCTGCACCTGGTCCGGCTTCAGGCCGGTCACCAGGTTGCCGTTTTTGTCGCGCACGGTCATGTTGACCAACACCAGGTTGGTGGTGGCCTTGAAGGTGTACTGCGCCTTGGTGGCCGGGGCGGCGGGCTTAACGGCCTGTTGGGGTGGCACGGCCACCCCTGTCTTTGGACGCCCTCCCGTTGGTCGGGCTGTAGCCGAGCTTCGGTCCCCGGCAGCGGCGGCCCGCGGGCGCTCACGAGGTCGCGACGTTGTCCCGCCTATCGCCGGCGGCAGCAGCCACGCCAGGCAGGCGACGGTGCAGAGCAGGGAAGTCAGGGAACGGGAAGGCATCGCCGTATCGTCCTTAGAAGCGGAAGCGGCTGACGAAGGTGATCTGCCGCGGCGTGCCGAAGCCGGTCACCTCGCCGAAGGTGGGGGAGTTCAGATTGGTGTCAATCCCGGCCCAGTTGGGATGGTTGAAGATGTTGTTGCCGTCGAAGCGCAGCTCCAGGCTGCGAAACTCGCCGATGCGGAAGACCTTGCTCAGCGAGCCGTTGAACATCACCGTGCCCGGCCCGATGATGGTGTTGCGGCCGGCGTCGCCGTAGCTGCCCGCCGCCGGCGCGGTGAAGGCGGCGGTGTTGAAGAAGGCGGTCAGGGTGGGGTTGGCATTGGCGATGGGCTGGCCGGTGAGGTCGGCGCGCAGCGGCGCGGACACGCCCAGCGCCTGCAGGCCCTGCGCGTTGGAATAGATGTTGCTCACCGTGGGGCTGAAGGGCTGCCCGCTGTCCAGCGTCACCGAGCCGCTCAACTGCCAGTCGCCCAGCATCGAGCTCATCAGGCTGCTGTGGTCGCCCCAGCGGTGGTTGAGGCCGTAGGGGAGCTGCCACTCGTAGCTGGCGTTGAAGCGGTGGGTCATGTTCTGCGCCGAGAGGCTCCACTCCGCCGCCAGGTTCTGGTCGTTTTGGGCGATCAGGCCGCCGGGGCCGCCGCCGCCGCCAATCTGCGAGGCGTCGTCCATCATCTTCGAGTAGGTGTAGCTGGCGCGGAACGACACGCTGTCGCTCAGCCGGCGGCTGACGATGACGCTGCCGCCCTGGTAGATCGAGTTCCCGCCGGTGGTGTCGTAGAGAAAGACCGGCAGGTTGGGGTAGAGCAGGCCGGTGGGGGTGCGGTTGGGGGCGCGGAGCTGGTCGAGGTGCGTGCCTTTGGCGCCGCTGTAGTCGAGGTTGACGACGTAGACGTTGTCGAACGTGCGCTGGATGTCGAGGTCCCAGAGAACGGAGTAGCCCACCGAGTAGTTCGGGTTCACGCCATAGGTGTTGACGATGGTGTTGGCGCCAGTGAAGCCGTTGGCGAGGCTGAGCGGCGTGGTGGCGGCGCCGAGGTTGGTCTGCGTGGTCAGGAAGGGCGACTGGTAGGCGAGCGCGGTCGCCATGTTGGCGTAGGCGCCGGTGTTGTAGGCCATGCCGGCGCCGCCGGTGACGATCATGTTGGCCAGCGTCTGCCAGGCGAAGCCCAGCGACGGGCGGAAATGGCGGTAGTCGGGCTGGATGACCGTGGCCGGCACACCGTTCAGCCCGGCCACCACCGGCGTCACCGAGGTGAAGTTGGGCCCGACCAGCAGGTTGGTCAGCCGGTTGTACTTTTCCGTGTAGGGCGAGATGTACTCCCAGCGCAGGCCGTAGCTGAGGGTGAAGTTGCCGCGCGCCTGCCAGTTGTCGTTGAAGAAGAGGTCGGGCTCGATCTGGCGGAAGTAGAACACGCCGCCGCCGTACTTCTCCGACGTCTGTTGCGGCAGACCGAGCAGGAAGTCGGCGAAGTCGTAGCCGCTGTACTGGCCGTCGAAGGTGAAGATGCCGTTGGGGGCCTGGTCGGTCTCCGGGTTGGACTGGATGGCGCGGAAATCGCCCCCGAAGCGGATGTTGTGCGTGCCCATGCGGCGGATGAAGGAGTCGCTGAACGACCAAGTCTGGCCGCGCTGGTAGCGGGGGGCGGTGTCCTGCAGACCGGTGAGGCCGGAGGTGGTGAAGCTGAGCGTGGGCAGGCCCCAATCGATCGGGTTGGCCGAGACGCCGTTGATCCCCAGTTGGCCGGCGATGTTGGTGGTGTTGGCGTAGAGGTTGGTGACCAGGTCGCGGCTGTAGTTGTAGTTCACGCTCATGAAGTTGATCCAGCCGTGCAGCGGCTGGACGTACATCAGGCGCGCGTTGAGGCCGCGCGTGCGCGTGGTTCCCTGGGTGAAGGGGTAGAACGTGCCCGGCGCGAGGCTGTGGCCGCCGGAGTAGTTCAGCATGAAGTTGAGGTTGCGGCCGCGCCCGAAAAAGCCGCGGCCGCCGGCGATCGGGCCGCTGAAGCTGTGGTTGAGCCGCAAGCCGAAGTTGTTGCTGGTGCTCAGGCTGTTGATGGTGTTGACGTAGTTGAAGCGCCCGACCGCGCCGGGCGTGGGCAGCGGGACGTAGGCCAGCAGCCCCTGCGCCACCGGCGACAAGTCGCCGGGCAGGATGGTGTCGTTGGGGAAGGGCTGGCCGGTGGAGGGGTCCACGATCGTCACCGGCTTGCCCTGGCTGCCGGTGACGCCCTGGAAGTTGCCGCCGCGCTCGGCCAGGGTCGGCACCTGGGCGCTGACGTTGCTGAGCGACGCGTTGTGGGTGCCGAAGTAGCTGATGGTGATGCTGGTGTGGCCGTTGGATTTGTACAGGTGGGGGATGTTGAGCGGCGTGGTCAGCACGCCGGAGTAGCGCTGGTTGGCGGCGTTGGGCGGCTTGGCGGTGTTGCTGGCGCCGTTGATGCTGTAGGGGAGCGCGTTGAGGGCGGAGTCGCTGAGCTGGTAGCTGACGAAGCCGTGCGGCTGGTTAAAGCGGTTCTGCATCTGGCGGAAGCGGAAGGCGCCGCCGAAGCGTCCGCCGGCGAAGCCGCCACGACCGCCAAAGCCGCCACGGCCGCCGAAACCGCCGCGTCCGCCGCCGCGCCCGAAGCTGTTGGCGTTGATGCCGTTGGCGGTCATGAAGGCGCGGATGGCGGTGGCGTTGAGCGGGCGCTCGTCCTGGGTCGAATTGCCGCTGACCACCGCCGAGTCGGTGGCGGCGGTGTCGTTCATGCCGGCGATGCCGCTGTCGGCCGCGCCCGCGTCGGCGTTGCCGGTGACGGCGCCGGTCTGGTCCACCGAGAGTTGTTCGTAGCCGTTGACGCTGGCGCCCGCGCCGCCGCCGGCGTAACCGCCGCCGGCGGCGCCGGGGTTGCGCGCCGCCATTTGCCCGGCGGGGGCGCCGCCGCGTCCGCCGAAGCCGCGTC
>JAKAOE010000099.1 GCA_021823305.1 Acidobacteriota bacterium | reverse complement strand
CACTGGGCCGGCGCCGGTGGCCACGCCGCCGAGGCAGATTGGGCCTCGCCCCCGTCGGCGAGCGGCAGCCAGGTGCCGCTGCCGAGCGGGCGCTCGTGCCCGACCGAGGCCAAGCGATAGCACACGCGGTCGGGGCCGACGCCGCCGGTGGCGGCATCCTCGAGGGCGTACATGAGGACCGCGGCGAACTGCGAGCCGGTGCCGTAAAGTGCGAGAGTTAGCACCTGGTCGCCGACCGCGTCCGGCAAGGCGACCAAGCCGAAGGGATGGGGGACGCTCTCGGTGCTGAGCCATTTGTCGCCGGGCGGGCGCGGTGTCTCGAAGGCGAGGGAGTAGTCGCAGCTATGGAGAAAGCCGCAGCCGGCGCAGGTGGGGGCGCCGGTACGGCACGATAGCCGGCGAAGGGCGTGGCCCAGGGCGCCGCGCCATGCCGAGCCAGTGAAGGCTGTCGCGCAACCGGGAGATGCCGGGGACAAGCGCAGTCGCAGGCGGGTGACCGGTAGATGGGGCTCGCGAAGCATGGCCGCCGTGCCTAGGAAAGCACTACGGTACACAAGCCTACGCGGGCATGCAAGCAGCCCCGCCGTTCCGGGCCACAGCCCCCCGGCCAGGCTGGCGCGAACCAACGCCAGTCCGAAAGACAACCGCTGCCACCAGACCGGCCTGCGCAACTCCGCCTGGGCCACCCACGCCCGCACCCAGCTCAAGCAGGCCCTCCAGCTCGACCCCCTCCAGGTCGTCGGCCGCGGCCGCTAACGCGCGCGCCCGCCCCCGCGGAAGACGCCCTGCGTGCCGCCGGGCGTCCGCTACCAGACCCCTGTCGTGTGTGCCATACTTATGTCATGGCGGTGCGGACGACGGTGGATATCCCGGAGCCGCTGCACGACCGGCTGCGGCAGCGTGCGGAGCACACCGGCGTGTCCGTGCGTTCGCTCATCCTGACTGCCATCGAGCTCGCCTATCCCGGCGCGGCCGCCGGCCGGCCGGTGACCGGGCCGCTCGTCCGCCGCGCCGGCAAGCGCGGCCGTCTCTATCCGGCCGACGAGAACCCGCATGAGCTTGTTCTTTCCTGACTTGAACGTTTGGCTGGCGCTGACCGACGCCGGCCATGTGCACAGCGGCGATGCCTGGCGTTGGCTGGAACTGTTGCCGAAGGGCCGCAAACTGCTCTTTTCCCGCTATACGCAGATCGGGCTGCTGCGACTCCTCACCAGCACCGCCGTGATGGCCGGGCAAACCCTGACGTTGGGCGAGGCATGGAGAACCTACGATCGCTGGCTCGAGGACCCCCGCGTGAGCTACTATCCCGAACCTCGCCACCTGGAAGCCGCGTTCCGCCAGGCGACCGAGCCGCTGGCGGCGCAGCGCGCCTCGAAAGCGATCGGCGACTGCTTCCTGTTGGCCTCTGCCGGAGAGCTCCGCGCCATCCTGGTCACTTTCGATCGCGCCCTGCACGCCTTGGCGCGCGCGCGCGGACAAGCCGCCGTGCTCCCGCTCAGCGCATGAGCGCCAGCGCGGTGCGGTCGGCGAGCGCGGGCTCGCCCGCCGCCACCGCGATCGCCGCCGGTTTGCGCAGCGCCACGAAGGCGTAGCTGGTGAGCAGCGGCCGCGGCCGCGCCAGCAGCCGCTCGGCGAAGCGGCGCTCCAGCCGGTCGAGCGCGGGATAGGCCTCGAAGTAGGGGTGGCCGAAGTAGCCGCGATACTCCAGCACCTCGTAGCCCAGTCCGGCGAAGCGCTGCAACTGCCGCCGGCTGGGCCCGCGGCACCAGGAGTAGTAGGCCGGAAATTTCAAGAACTGGAAGCGGTCGCGCGGCTGCAGCCGGCGCAACAGCCAGTCCGATAGCCGCTCCGAAACCAGCTTGTTGAGCACGAACGGCAGCGAGTAGAGCGTCGGAAAGAAGTGCAGCGCCACCCCGCCCGGCGCCAGCAGCCGGCGCACGTTGCGGTGAAACGTCTGCCCGCAGGGCACGTGTTCGGCCAGCATCCGGCTGAAGACCAGATCGAACTGCGGCCGCTCGTCCTCCCAAGGGAACTCGCGCGCACCCAAATTGAGGCAGAGCTTGTGCACCTCGCGCGGCCCCTTGTCCAGCTCGGCCTGCGAAATGTCAATCACCGTGTACTCCAGCCCGCGCCGCGCCACATAGGCGGAGCTGAGCAGCGGATTGGCGCCGCCTCCCAGATCGGCCACGCACACCGCCCCGCTATGCTCGATCCACGCCTCCAGAAAGCCCCGGAAATCGTGGCAACGCGGCGCGCTCAGGGCAAACGATACCGTCATCCCGCGCAAGGGATGCGGCGCCCGTCAGGCAGAGTTGCTGAAGTTCAGCGGACGGCGACCACCAAGGTGAACGGCTGTGTCACCGGGGGACGGCAAAGTTGGTCGTTGCAGGCTTGGTATCGAAATGATCCGTGCAGCACCTGCATCCCGGCCGCGCCTGTCGCCAGCGTCACCGGCACCGCGAAGCGGCCTTCAAACACCGCCAGCGGCTGGCCCGGCGAGAAGCTGAACGTATGGTTCTGCGCCTTGGGCCAAGCCACGCGCGTGGCATGCACGCCGCCAGCCGGCTCGATCGTCAGCCGGGTCGGGATCAGGTAGTCCAGCTTGGGGTGGTTGGACTGGATGTGATAGCCGGCGTCCACACTAATCTGGAATACTGCGGTCGCCGTCGCATGGGCGCGCGCGTGCACCGTCGCCGGCGGCTGCAGGTGCGCCACCCCGGCCGACACCTGCCCGAAGGCGAACCCCGCCAGCGCCAACACCGCCGCCAGCGCTTTAGAGAATGGCGCGAATCGCACGATCCAGCTCCGGTTTGCCTTCCAGCCCCATTACCCGCTCGGTGATTTTGCCCTGGCGGTTGATGAACAGCGTCGTCGGCAGCCCGTACGGAATGCCATAGGTGTGCTCCAGCTGCTGGTTATCCCAAACGATCTCGTAGTTGAGCGGGTGTTTCAGCAGGTAGCTTTTGACGTCCGCCAAGCTGTTGTCTTCCGACACCCCGATGATCTGCAAGCCCTGGGCGCGGTACTGCGCCTGCAGTTGCTTCCACCACGGCAGCTCCACCTGACAGGGGCCGCACCAAGTGGCCCAGAAGTCCATCACCACCGGCCGGCCGGCGAACTGCGCCAGGCTGACCGGGTGGCCGTTGACGTCGGTCAGCGTCCAGTTGGGAGCGGTGCGCCCAATCACGTTGCCCGCCTCGAGAATGGCGTTGCCGACGCCGCCGCTGGGCTGCGGCATCGCCGCGACCGCGTCTCTGCGGCTGATGGCGAGATAAATCAGCCCGCCGATCAGCACCACGCCGATCAGGATCCAGTTCCAGGCCGAATTTTTGGGCGACATCGCCGTGGGCATAGGTACAACTCCTTATAGCAATAGCTTATTGAAGAATGGAATCCGCGCCAAGTAGGCGGAAATGGCCGTGAAGCGGTGCGTCAGCAGCAGGAAGCCGATCAGCAGCAGCAGCACCCCCGATACCCGTTCCACTGTGTGCAGATGGCGGCGAAATCCCTTGTAGAACGTGGCAAAGCGGTCAATCGCCAGCGTGGTGAGCAGGAATGGCACCGCAAGCCCGGCGGAATAGATCGCCAGCAGGAAAATACCGTGCCCCACCGTGCCCTCGTTGGCCGCCAGCAGCAGAATCGTGGCCAGCATCGGCCCGATGCACGGCGTCCAGCCAAAGGCGAAGGTGAAGCCCACCAAAAACGCCCCCACCCCGCCGGTCACGCCGATCTTGCGATGCACCCGCTTGTCGCCGTAGAGCGCGCCGATGCGGATCACCCCCAGCAGGTGCAGGCCGAAGAGGATGACGATCAGCCCGCCGATCTGGCTGAACAGCGCCTGGTGCTCGCGCAGCGTCTGCCCCACCGAGGTGGCCGTGGCGCCCAGCGCGATGAAGACCACCGAGAACCCGACAATAAAGAAGATCGAGTTGCTCAGCAGCGCGCCGCGCGCCGGCGCCATCCGCGCCGCCGCGCCCTCGCCGCCGCCCTCGCCCCCCGGCAGGCTCTCCGCCACCGTGCCCGACAATAGCGACACGTAGCCCGGCACCAGCGGCAGCACGCAGGGGGAGAGGAACGACAACAGGCCGGCCGCGAAGGCGTACACCACGCTGATGTTGGCAGTGGCCATAAAGATTAATGGAGCCGCGAGCGCGGAAAAAGTTGCAAACCGAACCTGCCTTAGATCAGCCCCTGCGCCTTGCCCACCCGCTCCAGGATCGCCAGCGCCTCGCTCAGCTCCGCCTCCGTGTGCGTCGCGGTCACGATCGTCCGCAGCCGCGCCTTGCCCTCCGGCACGGTCGGGTAGGCGATGCCGGTGGCGAACACCCCCGCCTGGAACACGGCGCGCGAAAACTCCATCGTGCGCCGCCCGTCGCCGATCATGATCGGCGTAATTGGCGTCTCGCTCATCCCGGTGTCGAAGCCCAGCTTCTTCAAGCCCTGCTTGAAGAAACGCGTGTTCGACCACAGCCGCTCAATCCGTTCCGGTTCCTCCTCCAGCACCTTGAACGCCTCCAGGCAGCTCGCCGCCACCGACGGCGGGTGCGAGGTCGAGAACAGGAACGGCCGCCCGCGCAGGTGCAGGAACTCGATCAGGTTCGCCCCGCCGGCGACGTAACCGCCCAACGCCCCGATCGCCTTCGACAACGTGCCCACCTGCACGTCCACCCGTCCGTGCAGGCCGAAGTGATCCACCGTGCCGCGCCCGTTCTTCCCCAGCACGCCCGAGGCGTGCGCGTCGTCCACCATCATCACCGCGCCATACTTCTCCGCCAGCCCCGCCAGCTCGGGCAGCGGCGCGATGTCGCCGTCCATGCTGAACACCCCGTCGGTGATCAGCAGCTTGCGCCCCGGCTGCGGCGCCAGCTCCTGGAGGATGGCCTCCGCCGCGTTGCAGTCCTTGTGCGGAAACACCTTGATCGTCGCGCGCGACAGCCGCGCCCCGTCAATGATGCTGGCGTGGTTGAGCGCGTCGCTGACGATGAAGTCGCTGCGCCCCATGATCGCGCCCACCGTGCCCGAGTTGGCGGTGAAGCCGCTCTGGAAGACCACCGAGGCTTCGGTGTGCTTGAAGCGCGCGATGTGCTCCTCCAGCTCCATATGGATCGCCATCGTGCCGCTGATGGTGCGCACCGCGCCCGAGCCCACGCCCAGCGCGCGCGTTGCCGCCAGCGCCGCCTCGCGCAGCCGCGGATGGGTGCACAGCCCGAGATAGTTGTTCGAGCTCAGGTTGATCACCCGGCGGCCATCGAACTCCGCCACCGGCAACTGTTCGCCGCGCAGCACGCGCAGCTTAGTGCGCAGCCCCTTCTGTTCCAGTTGCTGCAGTTCGTCGGTCAGGTATTGCAGTTGTGGACGCGGCATGCCCGCGCTCGCTCCTCTCTTGGCTAGGGGGTCAGCAGCACTTTGGCCGCCTTGCCCTGGCGCAGCCGCTCCACTCCCAGGGCGAAGTCGCGCAGCGGCAGGCGGTCGGTGAATAGCGGCTCCAGCGCCAGCCGCTTTTCGCGCAGCAGGCCGAGCATCTGGTGCCAGGTGTCGAACAGGCGGCGGCCGTTGATGCCCTGCACCGTCAGCCCCTTGAAGATGATGTCGCGCGTCAGGTCGAGCTCGACCGGGCGCGCGGGAATGCCCAGCAGGCTGACGCGCCCGCCCGGCCGGGCCAGGTGAAACGCCGCCCGGATGCCGTCGGGATGGCCGCTGAACTCCAGCGCCGCATCCACTCCGCCGCCGGGCGTGAGCGCCCGCGCCCGCGCCGCCACATCCTCCGTGGTGGGATCGAGCACCACATCCGCCCCCATCGTCTCCGCCAGCCCGCGGCGGTGGGCGTTGACTTCGCTGGCGATCACCGGGCCGGCGCCGCACGCCCGCGCCACCGCGATGGACATCAATCCGATCGGCCCACAGCCCACCACCGCCACGCTGCGCCCGGCTACCGGCCCCGCCAGCACCGTGTGCACCGCGTTGCCCAATGGGTCGAGGATCGCGCCGTAGTCGGTCGAAATCCCCTCCCCCAGCGGTACGATATTGGCCGCCGGAATGCGCACGTACTCGGCAAAGCAGCCCGGCCCGTCCACCCCCAGGATCTTCACGTTCTGGCAGATGTGCGCCTCGCCGCTGCGGCACTGGTAGCAGTGCCCGCAGAACACGTGCATGTCGGCCGAAACCAGTTCGCCTTCCCGCAGCTCCGCGACCTCCGCGCCCAGCCGCGCAATGTGGCCGCAAAACTCGTGCCCGAACACCAGCGGTGGATGGATGCGGCTCTGCGACCAGGGGTCCCAGTCAAAGATGTGCAGGTCGGTGCCGCAGATCGAGGCGGTGTGGACCTTCACCAGCACGTCCCGCGGACCAATCACCGGGATCGGGACCTCCTGGTAGACGGCCCCCGGCGCGGCGGCCGCCTTGACGATGGCGCGCATGGAATTGGCCATAGACGGAACCATCAGAATAGCAAACGCGTATGCTCAGCTGGAGGGGATTGTCTGGAGGGTGGTCATGTTGACCTTTGCCGCCTTACTGCTGTTGTACTTCCTGCCCACCATCGTGGCGCACAACAAGGCGTCGTTCGTCCCCATCTTCCTGGTCAACTTCTTTCTCGGCTGGACCGTGGTGGGCTGGTTCGCTGCCCTGATGTGGGCGCTGGTCGAGCCCGGGCCGCGGCTGCCGGCCGCCTCCTATCCGCCGGTAGCCCAGCCGAGCTTGGCTTCCGGCCGGTTCTGCTGCGGTTGCGGCGCCCCCGCTCCCTCCGCCTGGTGCGCCAACTGCGGCCGGCGCCTGGCCTAACGACGCGCCATCACGAAACGCCGCCGGAAGGGAAACAGCAGCTTACCGTTCGGTTGGGTGTGATACGCCTGCCGCAGCCCGTCCAGGTAAGCAGCGCGA
>JAKAOE010000098.1 GCA_021823305.1 Acidobacteriota bacterium | reverse complement strand
CTGGCGGAAGCGCAGGAACCAGGCGGCGCGCTGCTGCGCGAGATCGCCGGCGGAGGAACGCCGCGGCGGCACGGCCTGGGCGCCGGCAAACGCGGCCAGCAACAGCATCGCGCTTGCGCAGCGGCGGCTCATCGCCCGGTGAGTATAGCGCAGGCCCTTTCCTTAGTGCCAGGCGCCAAGTGGAAACGCCTTTCGTTAGTTGACGCTTAGGAGTACGCTGAACGACTGGGTCACTGGATTCACGGTATTCGGCGTGGCATCCTTCACGCTGATCGTGATCTGGTAATTGGCGGCGCCGCAGGCGCAGTTTGTGGTCGAACCCCCGCAGGCGACGCTGGCCAGCGTCAGCATCGCCACCACCGCCCAGCGCGTCCGCTTGCGCGGCCATGTGAGCGCCAAGCCGGCCGCCAGCAACAGCAGCAGCCAGCCTCCGGACCCGCCCGCGCCGTTGCCTGAATCGCCGCCGCCGGTTCCCGCCGTGGCCGGCGTGTTGACGGTGACGTTGAACGTGCTTCCTGGCGAGGCGGTGAACGGTGCCGGAACGACGCAGGAGCCGGTAGGCGGCGCCCCGCTGCAACTCACGCTTGCGGGAAAGCTTAGACCCGCCGTTCCGCCGAGGGTGACATAATAGCTCGCCGTGGCGCCCGCGCCCACGGTCATCGTCGTCGGCGTGGCCTGCAGAGTGAAGCTGCCCTCGGTGATGTTGGCGGCGGTTTTCGTCACCACGCCGTTACTGCTGCCGGTCGCAACGATCGGCACCTCCACCGCGCCGGATTGCGATATGCCGGTAACCAGCGCCTGCGTGCCGTTGATGGTGCAACTCGCGCCCGCCGGCAGGGGCGAGCCGCAGGCCAGCGAGATGGTCCCGGTATAGCCGTTGGCAGGGCTGGCGGAAAGGTTCAGCGTGACCGGCTCGCCCGGCAGATAGACCGCCTGCGCCGGAACGGCGGTGAGCGCGATGCCGGGCGGGGCGATGGCGGGGATGCTCCAGGCGCCGCGGCCGTGCGTGCCGGCGATCAGCGTCGGCGTGCCGCCCACATCCGTCAGCGCCAGGCTGAGCACCGTCGCGGCGGGCAGGTTGGTGCCGACCTTCGTCCAGACTTCGTTGGCGCCCGCGCCTCCGCCGTCGCTGACCACGTACACGCCGACGTCGGTGGCGACGAAAATGTTGTCGGGGTCGCTGGGATCAATGACGATGGCGTTGATCGGCGTACCGGGCAGGTTGCCGGCAAAATTGACCGCGGTGTTGCCGCCGTCGGTGCTCTTGTAAAGGTACGCGTTGCTGCCGACGTAGCCCAAGCCCCAGTAGACCGTGCTCGGGTTGGCGGGATCGACCGCGATCGCGGTGACCGGGCCGGGAAACGAGCTTGGCGAGGCGGCGGGCGCTTCCGTCCAGGTAGGTAGAGCGCCGCTCACGGTAGCGTTGGTGGTGACGCTCAAGCTGCCGTCGAAGGCGCCGGCGTAAATCACGTCCGCCGAACTGGGGGCGGCGGCGATGGCGGTGAGGTCGTCGTTGCTTGTGGTCAGGTTCGCATTGTCCGGATGGATCAGCGACGGACTGATCGCCTGCCAGCCGCTGTCCACCGTGGCCGGGCAGGCCGGGCCGCGCCAGATGCTCGAACCGGCGAGAAGCATGGTCGCCGGATTGGAAGGCGCCAGCACGTAGGGGACGTAAAACTCGGTGTGTTCCGTGATCTTGCTGCCGTCCACCACCGGGTCGAAACTCGTGCCCCCGTTGCTCGAGCACTGCACCGAGACGTTGTAATTTTCGGTGAACAGCTGCTGCGGATTCTGCGGGTTGATGGCGGTGTGGCCGCCGTCGCCGCCGAAGATGGACGGCCAGTCGAGATTGCCCGGCGCGGCGAGCACGGTGCCGTTGTCCTGCGAGCCGCCCAGCAGGCGGCCGGCGGTGGTGGGATCGGGCGTGACGCTGTAGAACTGGATGACGCCGATCGAGGCGTTCATGTCGGTCCAGCTCGCGCCGGCGCTGGCCGTGCTCCACGCGCCGCCGTCGTTGGCGACGATCCAGGCGCTGGGACTGAGCACCGCGATCGCGTGCTCGTCGGCATGCACCGTGCCGCCGGTGTAGGCGTTGGTCAGGTCGGTCCAGCCGGGCTTCGCGAGATCTTCCTTCCAAACGTCAATCCCGCCCACCAGCAGCAGCGAGGAGTTGGCGGGCGCGGCCAGGAACTGGTCGTAATCGCCCTGCTTGTTGCTGCCGTAGAGGTTGGCGGGCAACACCAGCGCCGACCAGGTGGCGCCGCCGTCGGCCGACTCGACCAGCCCGGCGCAGGTTGTAGCGCCGTTGCAGTCGCTGGCCTGGGTGGGCGTGCCGTTGGCGTCGGCGATGAGCACGAAGATCGCCCCATTGCGGATGGCGAGCGAGGCGCGGTAGAAATTTTGCGCCGTGGTGCTCTCGCTGCCGAACGGCGAGCCCAGCGCCTGCCAAGTCTGGCCCTGATCGGCGGAGACGTAAATTCCCAGCGAGCGAATCGCGGCGTAGTACTTGCCCGAATCGTAGACCAGATCGGTCGCTGAATGCCCGCTGAACGCGGTCACCTGACTCCAGGTAGCGCCGCCGTCGGTGGAGCGCACGATGCCGATGGCGGGCGTGCTGTTGACCAGGTTGTTGTTGACGTAAACGCCGCCCTCGGTCACCGCCGCCAGCAGGATGTTGGGCGAGGCGGGATCCACCAGCAGTTTGCTGATCGCGCTGCCGAAGAAGTTGACCCCGGTGCCCGCGGTCCAGGTGGCGCCGCCGTCGGTGGACTTGTAGATGCCGAGGCCGTAGTAGCTGTCCTCGCTGCCGTTGGGCTCGCCGGTGCCGGCGTAGATGGTGGTCGGGGTGGTGGAGTCGTCGAGCGCGATGGCGCCGATGGCGAGGCTGGGCAGGTTATCGCCGATGGGGGTGAAGGTGGGGTTGGCGGCGAGCGCGTTGGTGGACATCCACACCCCGCCGTCGGCGGCGCCCAGGTAGACGGTGTTGCCGCTGGGGTCCTTGCCGGTGTCCACGGCGATGGCGGTCATGCGGCCGGCGACGGCGCCGTAGCTGGGGTCGGTCTCCGGGCGCGGGCCAAGTTCGGTCCAGTTGCCGCCAATCGTCGCCGGGCTGCTTGCGGACTGCAACTGGCGGCGGGGGCGGATGACCGGCAGGCGCCGCGCCTGCCGCCAGGCCTGCAGCAGATGCGCCGCGGGCGGCTGGCCATCCCGCGACTGCCGGAAGCGCAGGAACCAGGCGGCGCGCTGTTGCGGCCGGTCCGGCATTGCGCTGTTCCTGGGCGGCGCGGCTTGGCCGCAGGCCAGCCCGCCCAGTGCCAGAAAAATGCCTGCCCAGCGAAGCACCATGGCCCGGCGAGTATAGCGCAAGCCGTGCTGCCGCTGGCCCTGCCTAGTACGCGTAAAACGGCCCGGCGACCGTGCCCGTCGAGGTGCCGTTGATTCCAAAGTAGATGTTGCGGCCGAAGAAGAACGAGAGGCCGAAATCGAAGGCGCCAGGGTTGGGACCGGCGAGGTCGTTGAACGCGTAATTGTTGGACGTGAAGAGCTGCTCGGCGTTGGCGACGTTCCAGTTGGAGGTCACGCTGCCGGTGCCCACCGGGCTGTAATTGGTCGCCGTTTCGGCGGTGGTCGAAGCCGGGCAGGAGAAGCCGGTGGCGGTGGTGCAGTCGGGCAGGCCGGTGACGGTGGAGTCGAGGAAGAAGTTGGCGTTCGAGCCGGTGTCGAGCACGGAGCCGCCGTAGTTGGTGTTGTTGTAGGTGGTGGCGAACGAGCCGGTGGTGTCGGCCTCGAGAATCGTCACACTGCTGGGGAGGGCGTTGTCGGATTGGGTGTTGATCCCGAAGATGACCGAGCCGTTGACCGACAGCGCGCCGCTGGCGGCGATTTGCGGCAGTTCCACGATCGCGCCGTTGTTGTCCTGCGCGAACAGCGAGACCGGATTCTGCACCTGATCCTGCTGCGGCAGCAGGATGGCGCTGCAGCCCGAGGTGGGGCAGCCGAAGTACACCGCCGGCGTGCTGGTGGCGCCGGGGGCGCACGCGGCGCCGCAGTCGTGCTGGAAGACGCCGATGCCGAGCACACCGTTGGCGCCCAGCGCAGCCTGGGTGTCGGCTTCGGTCAGGCCGCCGCTGGAGCAGGCGGAGGGGACGGCGGGCGGCGCGACGCCGCTGAAGCCGCCCATCACCTGAATCGGTACGTTGGAGGCCTTTTCGCCTGCCAACTGCACGTCGGCCACCGCCACCGGGCCCCAGTTGTACGAGCTCACAAACGCCTCGCACTCGTCCACCGGATCGCCGTTGCTGTCCTTGCTCTGCGTCAGCGGCAGGCTGAACTGCGAGCCCAGCAGGCGCAGGCCGTAGGAGCCGGTGTCCACCAGCACGTTGTTGATCGTCTGGCAATTGCTGCTGCCCGGAACGCAGACGGTGACGCTGGCGAACAATCCGTTGGTGTAACCGCTGCCCGCCAAGCCGGCGGTGGAAACCGGCAAGGTGTTGCCCGGCGGCGTGCCCCCGCCGCCCCCGCCGCCGTTGTTGTTGGTGTTCGAGCTCCCGCCGCCGCAGGCGCTGAGCAGCAGTAGCGGCGGCGCCAACAGGGCGATGCCCAGGGCGATGGCGCCGGCTTTCATTGCACCACCGCCGGCGTGAGCCCGCCCGGAATCGCCTGCTTCAAATAGGCGCGGCCGCGCAAATCGCGCGGATGGCCGCCCAAGTCCACCACCAGTCCGTCCACGGTGACCTCCAGCGGCCCGCGCCGGTGTGGCCGCGCTGCGGCCTGGCGATAGGCCGCGAAGTAGGCGCCCAGCATGGTGCGCAGGTTGGGTTGACTCACTCCCTGCCACGCCAGCCCGAAAACGCGCCCGGCGCGGTCGGTATAAACGTGCACCTGGTTGCCGCGGCCGTCGCGCAGCGCTGCCACGTGCGCGCCGGCGGCGGCCAGTTGGCGTTCCAGAGCCTGCAATTGCGCCGTGCGCGGCGCCAACCCGGCCGGGGGCGTGAACACCTGCCCCAGCACCGGCAGTGCCGGCGCCTGCGCCCAAGTCAGCGCCAACCCGCCCGCCGCCAGAATAATCAGGAACTTGCGCATACCTCCTTAGACGCGCACCGGAGCCCTGCTGGCACGAAAAAATGCCTGTCGGCCTTCAGGTTGCCTTCAGGTCGCTCGAACCCCGTTCTGACTCAGCGCACTAACTGCAGCCGCTGGTCTCGCCGCAGTTCACGCACTTGTAGCATGAGCCGTTGGGCACCATGATGCTGCCGCAGTTGTGGCAGGCGGGTGCGTCAATCGCGCCGCTGACGCTGCTTGCGGTGATGAGCGGAATCTGGCCGGCGGTTTCGAGCTGCTCCCGCGCTTCGCCGCGCTCGCCGTGCACGTCCTCCACGCCTTTGGGAGCGGGCGGGGTGTGATCGAGGAACTTCAACCCCATCCAGCGGAAGAGGTAGTCCATGATGCTCTTGGCGTAGCCGATCTCGGCGTTGCCGCTCCAGCCGCTGGGCTCGAAGCGGGTGTGCGAGAACTTGTCCACCAGCAGGCGCAGCGGCACGCCGTGCTGCAACGCCAGCGAGATCGCGGTGGCGAAGCTGTCCATCAGACCACTGATGGTCGAGCCTTCCTTCGCCATGGTGACGAAGATCTCGCCCGGTTGGCCATCCTCATACATGCCGACGGTGATATAGCCCTCGTGCCCGCCGACCTTGAACTTGTGCGTAATGGACTGCCGCTCTTCCGGCAGGCGGCGGCGATAGGGCCGGTTCATCGGCACCGAAGCCGGCACTTCCAGCGGCGGCGCGCCGGTTGCGGCCTTTTCCACGGTCTTGCCGGCGGCCGACAGCGGCTGCACCTTCTTGCTGCCGTCGCGGTAAACGGCCACCGCCTTCAGCCCCAGCTTCCAGCCGTCGAGGTAAACCTGCGCGATTTCGTCGACGGTGGTGTTTTCCGGCAGGTTGACTGTCTTCGAGATGGCGCCCGAAAGGAACGGCTGCGCCGCTGCCATCATCTTCAGGTGGCCGCTGTAGTGAATACTGCGCGTGCCGTTGGCGGGCTTGAAGGAGCAGTCGAACACCGCCAAATGCTCGGGCTTGAGATGCGGCGCGCCCTCGACCGTGCCGGTGGCGTCCACGAAGGCGAGGATGTCATGCGTCTGCTGGGTGGAGTAGCCCAGCCGCAGCAGCGCCTTGTCCACGCTCTGGTTCACGATCTTGATCAGGCCGCCGCCCACCAGTTTCTTGTGCTTCACCAGCGCCAGGTCGGGCTCGATGCCGGTGGTGTCGCAATCCATCATGAAGCCGATCGTGCCGGTGGGCGCCAGCACCGTCACCTGGGCGTTGCGGTAGCCGTGGCGCGCGCCCGCTTCCAGCGCTTCGTCCCAGCACTGGCGCGCGGCGGCGGCCACCGGCTCGCTCAGGTTCTTCGGGTTGAGGTTGTTGACCGCGGCGCGGTGCATGCGGATGACGTCCAGCATGGGCTCGCGATTGAGCGCGAAGCCGGGGAAGGCGCCGCCGGTCTCGGGCGTGGCCAGGGCTTCGGCGATGCGCGCCGATTGCAGGTAGGCCTCGCCACAGAGGATGGCGGTGAGCGCGCCGGCGAAGTCGCGCCCGGCGTCGCTGTCGTAGGGCAGGCCGTTGGACATCAGCAGCGCGCCCAAGTTGGCGTAGCCCAGCCCCAGCGGGCGGAAATCGTGCGAATTCTGGGTGATGCGCTCGGTGGGGTAACTGGCGTTATCCACGATGATTTCCTGCGCCGTGATCAGGATGTCCACCGCGTGCCGGTAAGCGGCGACGTCGAAGCCGGCCTTGCCGCTGGCGGCGAACTTCCTCAGGTTGATCGAGGCCAGATTGCGCGCCGGATTGTCCAGGAACAGGTACTCCTAGCACCGGTGGCTGGCGTTGATGCGGCCGGTCTTCTTCGAGGTG
>JAKAOE010000097.1 GCA_021823305.1 Acidobacteriota bacterium | reverse complement strand
CACGATGCGCTTCACGTCCAGCCCCGCGATCCGCCCGGCGTCCTTGGTCGCCTGCCGCTGCGCGTCGTTGAAGTACGCCGGCACCGTGATCACCGCGTCGGTGACCTTCTCGCCCAGGTAATCCTCGGCCGCCTGTTTCAGTTTCTGCAGGATGAAGGCCGAGATCTCCGGCGGCGTGTACAGCTTCCCCTGCACCTCCACCGCCACGTGGTCGCCCTGCTGCTTCACCTTGTAGGGCACCATCTTCATCTCTTCCGACACTTCGTCGAAGCGCCGCCCCATGAAGCGCTTGATCGAGTAGACCGTGCCCTCGGGGTTGGTGATCGCCTGCCGCTTCGCCACCTGCCCCACCAGCCGCTCGCCCGTCTTGGTGAACGCCACCACCGACGGCGTCGTCCGCCCGCCTTCGCTGTTGGGGATCACCTTCGGCTCCCCGTTCTCCATCACCGCCACAACGCTGTTCGTCGTGCCCAGATCAATTCCGATAGTCTTTGCCATGGTTTAGCCTGCCTTGACCAGCCTAAAACATGAGCACGGCTTTGTCAAGAAAAATGTTAGTCTCTGATTGGCAGATTTTATGCCGAGAGGAGGTACTCCGCCAGCGAACTCCGCCAATGCGGTATCGGAGGAAGTCCTTCTTTACCCCAGCGATAGTTCTCCAGGGGCGTATAGCGTGCCCGCCGCGCCGGGCGGCTGTCCCGGCTAACCCATTGGATTTTTGCCCTTAGGCCCGCCAGGCGGCAGACCTCGCGCGCGAACTCCCCCGCCGGGCAGGCGCCGCCGCCGGTCAGATGATACAGCCCGCAGGCCTCGCGCCGCAGTAGCGCCAGCACCGCCGGCGCCAGGTCGCGCACCGAGGTCGGATTGAGGTACTGCCCGCGCGTGATGATCAGCGGCTGCCCGGCGCGGGCCCGCTCCACAAACCGCTCCACCAGGCTGGCGCGTCCCGGCGAAAGGGAAGTGCCGCCGTAGAGATGCGCCACCCGCAGTACCAGCGCCTTCGCCCCCGAGCGCAGTACCGCCTCCTCTCCCAGCAGCTTCGAGTAGCCGTAAAAGTTCACCGGCGCGGGCGCATCGCTCTCCCGCCGCGGCCGCTTGAGCCCGTCGCCGCCGAAGACGTAGTCGGTCGAAAAGTGCACCAGCCGGATTCCGCGCGCCTGCGCCACCCGCGCCAGCTCCGCCGGCCCCTCCGCGTTCACCGCCAGCGCCTGCCGGCGCTGCCGCTCGGCGCCGTCCACGTCGTTGAAGGCGGCGGTGTTGATGACGATGCGCGGCCGCAGCCGCTGCAGCGCGCGCTCGATCGAGCCGGGATCGGCGAGGTCGAGCTCGGCGCGGCCGATCCCGCGCGCGCGCCGCCCCAGCACGGCCAGCAACTGCCGCCCCAGCTGCCCGGTACTTCCGAGTACCGCGGCTTCAGCCAAACAGCGCCTGCTCCACCGCCTGGCACAGGCAGTGGCCGATGAGGATGTGGCACTCCTGAATCCGCGGCGTCTCGCGGCTGGGTACCGCCAGCAGGATGTCGGCCGGCTCCGCCAGCTTCCCGCCGCCTTCGCCGGTGAGCGCGATGCCGGTGACGCCAAGCTCGCGCGCCCGCCGGAACGCCTCGAGAACATTCCGCGAGTTGCCGCTGGTGGTCAGCCCCACCAGCACGTCGCCCCGGCGCGCGAAGGCCTCGAGCGGCCGCGCGAAGCTGAGGTCGTAGCCGTAGTCGTTGCCGATGGCGGTGAGCGAGGAGCTGTTGGCGTGCAGCGCGATCGCCGGCAGCGGCCGCCGTTCCGCCAGGTAGCGCCCGACGAACTCGGCCGCCAGATGCTGCGCGTCGGCCGCGCTCCCACCGTTGCCGCAGAAGATCGCCTGCCCGCCCTGGCGGTAGCAGCTCACCAGCGCCGCCGCGGCGCGCTCCAGCTCCGGCAGCAGCGCCGCGAGCGCTGCCTGCTTCACCGCGATGCTGCGCTCGAAGTTGGCGCGGAACAGTTCGGCGTGCGTGTTCATAGTGTGGTTTGCGCCTCGCGCCAGCGCTCCGGCGTCCCGATATCCACCAGCTTCCCCGGGTGCACGTACCCGTGCACGCCGCGCTCGATCCAGCGCGGCATCATCTCCCGCTCCAGCGACACCGCCCGCCCGCTCGGGATCATCGCCAGCAGCGCCTGCGGCAACAGATAAATCCCGGCGCTGACGTAGCCGGCCCCGGGCGCCTCCGGTTTCTCCGCGAAGGCCGCAACCCGCCCATCTCCCGCCAGCGCCAGCGTCCCGGTGTCGCGCCGCCCGTCCGGCGGCACCACCACCAGCGCGCCGGCGCAGCCGGATCTCCGGTGCGCGTCGAGAAAGGCGGCGAAGTCCAGTCCCGGAACCATGCTGTCGCCATTGAGCACCACCACCGGCTCGGATTGCAACCGCGGCCGGGCCAGCGCCAGTGCCCCCGCCGTCCCCAGCGGCTCGGGTTCCTCGGAAAACTCGATCCCCCTCCGCCCCGCGAACCGCTTCCGGATCGCCGCCCCGCCCACTCCGATGCAGAGCACGATCCGGCCCGCGCCCCAGCCCTCCACCTGCTCGATCAGCCGCTCGAGAAACGGCCTGCCCCCCACCGGCGCCAGCGCCTTCGGCACCTCCGGCAGCGCCTCGCGCAGCCGCGTGCCCAGTCCGCCGCACAGTATCGCCGCCTCCGGCGCCTCAGCCATGTCCAAAGCTTAAGGCGAAATCCGCCCGCTGCGCGAGCACGCCGCCTGCTGAGCGCTGATCGCCGATCGCTGAAAGTGGTAATGGCGGCGAGTGGACTCGAACCACTGACCTAGGGATTATGAGACCCTCGCTCTAACCACCTGAGCTACGCCGCCGAATCCTGCTATTTTAACCCGAGCGCGCGCGCTGCCGTTGGCTCGCGCGTTCCGCTACCGCCCGTCCCCCAGCTCGATCCGCACCCCCGCGGTCGCCGCGCGTGGCGCGTTGAGGTAGGCGTCGGGCGTGAGCTCGATCACGTAGCGCCGGTTCCAGAGGTTTTCCACCGCGACGTAGGGCGCATAGCGCCCGCCGAACGTCCGGCTGAGGAGCACGTCCGTGGTCCAGAAGCCGGGCAGTAGCAGCGTGTTCTGGGCGTCGTCGAAGTTGGCGCCGCCGAAGCGTTCCACTGCCGATAGCGTCCAGCCCCGCGCCCGCGCCAGCGCCTCGGCCGACAGGTTGTTTTGCGGCACGTGCGCCACCGCCAGCCCCACCAGCGACGCCTGCGCCGCCGAGGTCACCGTCGAGCGCAGGTGCGTATAGGACGCCCACAGCGTCAGCCCGGGCGTCGCCTCCCACTCGCCCGCCAGCGTCAGCCCGCGCGCCCGCACCCGCCCCAGGTTCTGCCGCTGCCGCGTGATCAGCGCCGGCGTCGTTGACAGCGTCACGCTCGTCACCAGGTTGCTGATGATGCCGTCGAAGTAGGTTGCGTTGAGCCGCAGCCCCCGCGCCGCTGTCGCCACCGCGCCGATCTGCGCGCCGCGGTAGCGCTCGGCCGCCAGCAGCGGGTTGGCCTCGGTCACGACGTTGCCCACGCGGAACGGCCGGTAGAGCTCGTTCAGCGTCGGTGCGCGGAACGACTCGTACCCCGAGGCGTGCAGCGACAGCCAGCGCGCCGGCGACCACACCGTGCCCAGGCTCGGACTCCACGCCGTGCTCGAAACGTTGGGATACGGCGTCAGCCCGCCCGGCGTGTTCTGGAACGCGTCGTAATTCGTCCACCGGTCCTGCCGCAGCGCGCCGGTCCAGCTCCAGTTCGCGCGCGGCGACCAGCTCGCCTCCACGTAGCCGCCCGCCAGTGCCTGCCGCCCGTTCTCCTCCCGCGCCGGCGCCAGCGGCGACGCGGGCAGCGTCTCGTTGTCCACCGCCGCGACGCGCGTATACGATCCGCCCGCCATCACGCTCCAGTCCGGCCGCGCCAGCGTCCAGTCCAGCGCGCCGCCCGCCGCCCGTGACGGCACCTGCTGCTCCAGCGTGAGCTTTTCCGAATTGCGGTTCGCCGCCACCGCCGAAAACGTCGCGTGGAAGTCCTCCGACTGCGCGAACACGTTCCCCTGCCACACCCCGTCGCGCTCCACCACGCCCGCCAGCGCCACCTGCCGCAGCCGCGTGCCGTTCACCTGCAGCACGGTGCCGTTGGTGCGGTTCTCGCCGAAGTACTCCGACGACAGCGTGAACATCGCCGTCGGCGACGCCAGCCAGCGCAGCTCCGGCGCCCAGTCCTGCGCCGCCACGCCGGCGTTGTCGTCCACCGCTCCCGGCTGCGCCGCCGGCACGTAGCCGGAAACGTGCACCCCGCGCCCGCGCACCGCCAGCGCCAGCCTGCGTCCCGCGATCACGCCCGCCCCGTCCGCCAGCTCCGTCCCCAGGCCCCCGCCGCCGGTGCGCAGGTCGAGATGCGTCGCCGTCGGCGCCCGCGTCTGCAGCGCGATCACGCCCGAGAGCGCGTCGTTGCCGTAGAGCGGCGAAGCGCCGCCCGAAACCACGCTCACCGAGCTCAGGTCCTCGTCCGGCACCCGCAGCCAGTCCACCCAGCCGCCGTAGTAGTCGTTCAGCGGCAGCCCGTCCAGCAGCACCAGCGCCCGGCTGGCGCCGCTCGATCCGGTGCCGAGCAGCGCCACGCCCTGCGTGGTCGGGTTGGCGGTGAGCGAGCTGTTGGTGCGGAACGTGCCCAGGTCGCTGAACTGCCGCAGCACCGAATCCGCGTTCACAGGCGCCGCCGCCTGGAGCCGCGCCCGCCCCATCACGCTGGTCGCCAGCGGCACCGCCGCCACCGTCTGGTTGCGCCCGGTCGCCGCCACCGTCACCGTCTCGCTCAGCGCCTGCGGCCGCAGCTCGATGCGCACCTCGCCCGCCGGCGCGGCGATGCGCGCCGCCACGTAGCCGGGCGCGCTCGCCACCAGCTCGTTCCCCGCGGCCGCGATTTCGAAGCGCCCGTCCGGCCCGCTCCGCGCCCTCGCGGCTCCGTCGCTGAGCCGTGCCCCCGCGATCGGCAGCCCGTCCCCGCCCACGACGATGCCCGCGATCCGCCTTCCCTGCGCTCCCAAGCCGGCCGCCAGCGCCGCCAGCAGAACCGCGATCCCCAGTGCGCCACGCATGTCCTTCCAGGGTAGCGGATCGCGCCGCCGCGGAATGGCGTAACGGTTACGGGGCATAATCGTGGCGTGGAGAAGCCGCCCGATCCCGCGCCGCTGCCCGGCACCAGCCCGGATGGCGTGGACCTCACCCTGATCCGCGCCTTCCTCGCGCTCACCCCCGCCCAGCGGCTCGAGTTCCTCGACGACCGCAGCGCCGACCTCGCCCGCATCCGGGAGCGCAATGGCGGAAGGTAGGCTCCTCCGCCTCCTGCGCGCCCTGCACGAGAGCGGGGTCGAGTTTGTTCTGGTCGGCGGCCTCTCCGGCGCCCTGAACGGCGCGCCCATCCACACCGAGGACGTGGACATCGTCCACCGCCGCGACCCGGGCAACATCACCCGCCTGCTCACGGTGCTCGACAACCTCGACGCCCGCTATCGCGCCCATCCGGAGTGCCCGCTGCGCCCCACCGCCTCCCATCTGGCCTCCGACGGCCACCAGAACCTCACCACCCGTCTTGGCTGGCTCGACGTTCTGGGCGCGCTCGAAGGCGGCATGGACTATGCCGCGCTCCTCCCGCACTCGCACGAACTCGAAGTCGGCGACGGCGTCCGCATTCGCGTCCTCGATCTCGAAACCTACATCGGGATCAAGGAAAAGCTGGGCGGCGAGAAGGACCGCGCCGTGCTGCCCGTGCTCCGCCAGACGTTGCGCGAACGCCAACGCCTCGAACGCGACTGAAGGTATTCTGGTCACGCATGACCGAGCGGACAACTGCCGGCGCCTCCGGCGGCGCACGGCGCTGGGCGCCGCCGCTCGCAGCCGTCGCGCTCGGCCTCCTGCTCGCGCTGATGGGACCGCTCCGCCTCTGGCTCGCCGCCGGCAGTGCGCGCTTCGTCTCCGGCTTCGACGACCAGCTCTATCTCCAGGTCGCCGCGCGCAGCTACTGGCCGGCCCACGCAAACGCCGCCGTCTCCGCCGCCCTCGCCGCGCTCTATCCGCGCCTGCTGATGGCGCCCGCCGCCACGCTCGCCCGCTGGCTGGGCCTCAGCCCCTTCGCCGTCGGCCTCCTCTGGCGCGTCTGGGCCGGCGCCGCGATGGCCCTGCTCCTCTGGCTCTTGTCCCGCGAGCTGCTGCCGCGGCACCGCGCCTCCGGCTGGGCCGCCGCGCTGCTCGCCGCCGCCGTCGCGGCCGCGCCCGGTCCAAACTGGGTGAAGTGGCTCTTGCGCGGCGGCTGGCGTCCGGCCGCGCTGCGCTGCCTCGCCGGCCATCCCGTGCTTCAGCCCCTCTGGCGCGTGATTGATCCCGCCGTGACGCTCCCTTTCCTGCTGCTCTTCCTCTGGCTGCTCGTCCGCGCCATCGCCAATTCTGGCTGGCGCCACCGTCTGCTCGCCGCCGCCGCCCTCGCCCTGCTCTTCTACGTCTTCTTCTACTACTGGACGGCGGCCCTCCTCGCGCTCGCCCTCGCCGCCGCCGCCGACCGCCGCCGTTGGCGCGACTACGCCTGGATCGCCGGACTCGGCGCGCTCTGCGGCCTGCCGGCGCTGCTGCGCGTCCTCTGGCTGCACGCCCGGGCGCCGGCCTCCGCCTGGGCGCGGCTGCATGTCGGCGTCGCGGTGCCGCGCTTTGCTTTGCATCCTTCGCACTTCGGCATCGTCGCCATTGTGCTGGCCTGCTGGCTGCTTGCTCTCTGGTCACAGCGCGAGAGCCCGCTCAGCCCCACCGCCCGCGCGGGCCTCATCGCCGTTGGCGCGACCGCCGCCGCCGCCTTTCTGCTCAGCAATTCCGAATTCGTCACCGGCGTCGAGTTCCAGAACGATCACTGGTACCGCTTCCTCGCCCATCCCATGGCG
>JAKAOE010000096.1 GCA_021823305.1 Acidobacteriota bacterium | reverse complement strand
AATTGGCGCGTGTACAATGAGGGCAGCCTTCAACCCCGAGGTGAGCCGTTGTCCATGTGGAAGAGTCAAAACGAGCGGGAAGCGCCTCTGCCTCCCGCTAAACCCGCAGCTCCCAACCCGCCCGCGGCCCCCCTCGCTTCCCCAGCCGCCGCCCCCGCGCTATCGCGCGGCAGCGACCGCCCCACCCACCTGAGCAAGACCATCCAGCTCAAAGGCACGATCACCGGCAACGAAGACCTTTTCGTGGACGGCAGGCTGGAAGGTTCGGTGGACTTGCCCAACAACAGCCTGACCGTGGGCGTGAACGGCCAGGTGCAGGCCAACGTCAACGCGCGCGAAGTGGTGATCCTGGGCAAGCTCAACGGCAACGTGAACGCCGCCGACCGGGTGGAGATCAAGGCCCAGGGCGCGCTCACCGGCGACGTCAGCGCGGCGCGCATCAGCATCGAGGACGGCGCCTTCTTCAAGGGCGGGATCGACATCCGCAAAGGCGGCGCGGCCGCGAAGGCGTAGCCGAAACACAGTGCCGGCGGCGGAACGGCCTCCTGCGGGGAGGAGGTGCCGCGCTAAACTGTTCTCTGACCCATGCGACTGGCACTTGTGCAAACCGCGCCGCGGATGCTGGAACCGCGGGCTAACCTGGAGAGCGCGCTGGCGTTGATGGAGCCGCTGGCGGCCGATGTATACCTTTTGCCCGAGCTTTGCTTCAGCGGCTACACCTTCGACCGCAAAGAAGAAGTCGCGGCGACGGCGGAGCCGGCGGGCGAGGGCGAGGTGTTCGACGCGCTGGCGGCGTTCGCGCGCGAGCGGCAGGCCTACGTCTGCTGGGGCTTTCCCGAGCGCGCGGGCGAGCGGTTCTACAACTCGGCCAGCCTCGTCGGACCGGACGGGCACGTCGGCACCTACCGCAAAGTGCACCTGTTCTCGCGCGAGACGCTGTTTTTTTCGCCGGGCGACGCGCCGGCGCCAGTCTACGACCTGCCGTTCGGGCGGGTGGGGCTGATGATCTGCTTCGACTGGTTCTTCCCCGAGATGGCGCGCTCGCTGGCGCTGCGCGGGGCCGAGCTGTTGCTGCATCCGGCCAACCTGGTGCTGCCGCACTGCCCGCAGGCGATGATCACGCGCTCGCTGGAGAACCGCATCTTCTCCGCCACCTGCGACCGCGTGGGGACGGAAACCAACGGCGCGACCACCCACCGCTTCATCGGCTCGAGCCAGGTGGTGAGCCCGCGGGGCGAGCTTTTGGCGCGGCTGGGCCGCGAGCAGCAGGAGACCGCGGTGGTGGAGTTCGACCTGGCGGCGGCGCGCTCGAAGCGCCTGGGCGAGTACAACGACCTGTTCGGCGACCGTAGGCCGAATTTCTACGCCCTGGCTAGCCGCTGACCAGGCCGAAGGCCAGGAGCGCGTGCAATAGGTCGGTGTCGAGGCGGGTGTGGAGGTCGAAGAGGCCGAAGGGCAACTGCCCGAGGTCGAGTTCGAGCAGGTTGTTGATCACCATTTCGACCGCCGCGCGGCGCAAGTAGCTGACTTCGGCGGCGACCCAGGCGACGCGATAATTCTGGCCGCGCCGCGTCCGGCCGTGCTCTTCCGCCGCGGCGCGTTCGTCTTCAGGATCCGGCTGGATGCCGGCGAGGGCATCGAGCAGGTGGGCGACATGATCGAGCCGTTCGGCGTCGTCCAACGGCAGAGCGCCGAGCACGGGATCGGCGCGGACCAGTTTCATCCAGGCGGCGATGATTTCGGCGCGGTGCGCGGCGAGCACCTCGGCAACGGTGGCCTTGCCAGGATAGCGCGGCGCCGCGCCCCCGGGCGGGACGGGGGCCATACGCGGGATGCCGCGCAGCAAGTCGATCTCCACCGGCTTCAGGACAATGAGATCGAGGCTGGATTGCATGGCGTGCAAAGCGCGGGTGAAATCGGGATTGCCGGTGACGAGCACGGTGCGCGCGCGCGGGTGCAGCGCGCGCATCGCGCCCGCCAGCAGCAGGCCATCGCAGGCGTGGCAGATATTGAGGTCGGTGATCAGCAGGTCGTACTCGCGGGCGGCGATCAGGCGCAGCGCGGGCGCGGGGTGGTCGGCGATGTCCACCTCATCCGTCTGGCCGAGGATGGTGCGGGTGAGCTCGAGCATGTCGCGATCGTCTTCGGCGACCAGAATGCGCAACCGCCCGGCCATGACTGAGAGTTAGATGCAGGGGGCGCGGGGGCGCGGGCGGCGGGATCAACTCCGGGCGAGGGCGTTGTGGGCGGCGATGACGAGCGGCTCGTAGAGGGGAGCGAGGCCGGGGGCATAGGCGAGGTCCAGGGTCTCGATCTCCTCCAGCGTCAGGCGGGCGGCCAGCGCCATGGCGGCGGTATCGAGGCGCTGGGCGACGGCGCCGGGCGCGCCACGAAAGTGGCAGCCGAGCAGGCGCTGGCTGGCGGCGTCATAGATCAGCCGAAGAGTGATGGGTTGGGGCTGAAGGTAGGCGGCCTGAGTGCCGGCGGTGACCTGCACGGCGGCGGGGCGCAGGCCGGCGGCGAGCGCCTGCGCTTCGCTGAGGCCGACGCGGCCCCATTCCAGGCCGAACAGCGGCACGGCGAGCGGGGCGAGGATGCCGGGGAAGCGCGCGCGATGCGCGGCCGCGTTGGCGCCGGCGACCCGGCCCTGCTGGTTGGCGGCGGTGGCGAGCGGCGCCCAGGCGGGAGCGCCGGTGACGCGGTGGCGGGTTTCGGCGCAGTCGCCGGCGGCGTAGATGGCGGGCAGATTGGTCTGCTGGCGCTCGTCCACGGCGATGGCCCCGGTGCGGCCGAGGGCGATGCCGGCGCGCGCGGCCAGGTCCGTTTCCGGCTCGAGGCCGGCGCAGTTGACCACGGCGTCGGCTTCGATTTCCCCGTCGGAGGTGGCCAGCCCGAGCACACGGCCGCCGCGGGCGCCGGTGAGGCCAAACACCCGGGTGGACGGGCGCAGCTCGATGCCGGCGGCGGCGATCCGTGCCGGCAGCTCGGATGCGAGCTCGGCGTCGAAGCCGTGCAGGAGCGAGGCGCCGGCCTCAACCAGGGTGACGCGCAAGCCGCGGGCGGCGAGCGCCTCGGCGACTTCCAGACCGATATAGCCGGCGCCGACCACGGCGAGGCGGCGCAGTTCGCCGGAGGCGAGCGCGGCATCGAGCGCCGCCGCCTGGGTCCAGGTATTGGTGGCGAAGACGTTGCGCAGTTCGGCGCCGCTGTCCGGCCGCCAGCGGGAGCGTGCACCGGTGGCGATCACCAGCCGGTCGAAGGGCAGCCAGGATTCGCCGCCGGGACCGTGCACCCGCACGCGCCGGCGGGCGGGCTCGAGCTCGAGCGCGGCGTGGCCGAGCAGCAGCTCGAGCCGGCGGCGCTCGCGAAAGAACTCCGGCGGATGGGCGAGCAGGTCCTCGAGCCGGGCCACGCGGCGGCCGAGGAACAGGGGTAGGCCGCAGGCGCTATAGCCGGCGGCGGGGCCGCGCTCGACCACGGTGATCTGGGCGGCGGGCGCGAGGCGGCGGGCGCGGCTGGCGGCGCTCAAGCCGGCGGCGACACCGCCAATGACCAGGATGCGCTCCACTGGGGGATTGTAAACTAGGCCCCATGAGGAGCCAGCCGGCGGCGCTGGATGCCGAGGAGCTGTACGCGGCCGCGGTGCGGGCGCTGGCGCAGCGCGGCCACACCGAAGCCGAGCTGCGGCGCAAGCTGGGGCGGCGGGCGGCGGCGGCGGACGCGCTGGAGGCGGCGCTGGCGCGGCTGCGCGATCACGGCTACCTCGACGACGCGCGCGTGGCGGAGAGCTACACGCGGTTTCAGAAGGAAGTGCGGCACCACGGTCGGCTGCGGGTGCTGCGCGAGCTGCGGGCGCGGGGCGTCGCGGCGGCGGCGGCGGAGGCGGCGGTGCGGCGGCAGTTTCCGGCGGCGGGAGCGGCGGGCGAGGACGCGCTGGTGCGGGCGTTCCTGCGCAGCAAGCGGCTGGCGCGGCCGCAGGACGAGCGCGCCGCGGCGCGGCTGTACCGCAAACTGCTCACCGCCGGCTTCAGCCCGGCGGCCTGCGGGCGCTGCCTGCGGGCGTGGAAGCTGCAGCCGGAGATGGTGGAGATGCTGGAGAGCATGCAGGAGCCGGAATGAACGACGAAACCGACGATCTGGAACTGAACTTCGTGCCGCCGGGCGAGCGCGAGGCGGTGCGCCACTTCGAGGATGAGGCCACGGCCGGGATCGCGGCGGGCTTCCTGCGCGCCAACGGGATCGCGGCGGAGGTGGGGACGATGATGATCCCCGGATTGCAGTACGGCATCGCGGTGTGGGTGAGAAAGGACGACGCCGCGGAGGCGCGCGCGCTGCTGCAGCAGGCTGAGGACGAGAGCGCCGCCGGCCCGCAGCTGGTGGATTAGTCAGCGCTTCGGGCGCGCCAGGCGGCGCAGGATGTCGTTGTCCCACTCCAGGCAGAGCGGCGGACGGCCGGCGGCGAGCTTGCGCTGCAGGGCGTAGCCGGCGAGCAGCGGCAGCGAGACCGAGGGCTCGACGAAACACATCGCGGTGGTCGCCTTGGCGCGGATCTTGCCCCAGCTCATCGCCTCCTTGAGCGTGCTGCCGGAGAGGCCGCCCCAGTGGGGCACGTCGGCGGTGAGCTGGAGCGCGTAGCTGTGGCCCTTTTCGGCTTCGAAGATGTAGGCCATGACCACCGAGTCGTTGATGTAGTTCTTGGGAACGCCGCCGGCGATGTAGATGGCCGCGGTCTTCTTGGACTTGACCACGATCTGGGTGAGCTCGTAGTTGTCGCGGATGGAGTCGATCGCGATCTTCGGCTTGCCGGCGAGGGTGGCGCGGTGGTAGTGGTGGGTGAGGCCGATGCCGATGGAGGAGTCGTTGAGCGCAGGCACGAACATGGGCACGCCGCGCAGGAAGGCGGCGCGGACGATGGACTGATCGTCGCGCAGCTTGCTCCCGACGAAGTTCATGTAGACACGGGAGGAGTAGTTGCCGGGCGGGAGCTCGTCGGCGATGTAGCCCAGCCAGGTGTCGGTCTCCATGAACTTCTCTTCGTCCACGTAGGTGTCGTAGATGCGGTCGATGAGCAGATCGCGGAGCTGGGTGTCGTCCACGTTGGGGTCGCCGGCATAGTGGCCGAAGCCGCGCGCCTGGTAGATGTCCTGGTAGAGGATGGCGCCGGTGGAGACGATGACGTCCACGAAGCCGCCGGCGACCAGGTCGCGCAGCACCTTGCGCAGGCCGGCGGCGATGAGCGGGCCGGCGAGGCCGAGCATGACGGTGGGGCGGTCGCGGTCGGCGTAGAGGTTTTCCAGCACCTCGGCGCAGAGGCCGAGGTTGCGCGCCTGAATGGAAGCGCCGCGCATGGCGCCGACCAGATCGGCGACGGTGGAGACTTTGGCGAAGTCGATCGGCTGCACGCGGGTGCGCAGAAACCTGGCCTTGGCGCGGGCATCAATGCGGCCGGCGCCGGGAACCTGGATGGCGGGCGTCTTGGGCACGGGGTCTCCTTGGAAACTCAGCTTTTGGGGCTCCCGGCAGGGCGGCGGCGGCGCGGGCGCTGGCGCACCATCTGCAGGCTGAAGCCGCGGTTGGCGGGATAGAGCCGCTCCATGGCGCGCACGCGCTCGTAGAGCAGGTCGGGGTCGAGGACCGGAAAGTCGGGATTGGGCTCGAACAGGTCCTCGTAGAAGACGTCGGTGTAGAGCGCCGCCATGTAGAGGCCGAGGGCGTCGGTCTCGGCGGCGCGGCGGTAGTTGCGCCAAGCCTCGGCGGCGCGGGCGGGAGCGGCTTCGGCGAGCGAGGTGCGCCACTCCCAGGCCTCTGGGGTGAGCTCGCCGGGCTTGGACTGGTCGAGCTCGCCGCGCAGGAGCCGATCGAAGTCGTCGCCGCCGGACTCGGGTGGATTGAGCGCGGCGAGGTAGGCGATCTTGTCGAAGAACTCCATCGCCAGGCCGTAGGAGTCGTGCTCGTAGAAATTGAGGCTGATGAGCAGCAGGTTGCCGCTGGGCTTGACGTCGAGGTGATGGCAGAGCTCCTTGCGGCTTTCGCCCTCGGGCGGCGGCTCGAGACCGACCACGACGGTGCGCTTCTGCTTCAGCAACCAGGGGACGAAGTAGCAGGCGGCGCGGCCGAGGCGCGGCACCAGCGCGCGCGGCACCGCCGTCACCAGGCGCTCGAGGCCGCGGTCGTCGCCGGCGCCGCTTTCCGCGCTGGCTGCCGCGACGACGCCGTAGACCAGGCCATTGTCGCCGGTGCGGACGTTGCCGCTGCGCAGGACCTCTTCGATCGTCATCTGTTTGATTCTACGCGAGGGCGGCCCGCGGCCCGCGCCGCCGCGCGTCTGGACTCTGACGCTGCGTCAGGCCCCATGCTGAGGGCTGGAGACAGGGACATGGAAGAAAACCGCTTTAGCTTGTGCGTGGACGGCTTGGAGATTCCGGCGGCGCTGAGCGCGCCGGCGGGCGCGGCCGCGGTGCTGCTGCTCATCCCGGGCTCGATGAATTCCGACCTCGACGGCAACTTCGCCCCACTGTTTCCCGGGCAGCCGGCGGCGGCGCCGCACCTCTACCGCGACTTGGCCGGGCAACTTGCCGCACTGAACGTAGCCGTGTTGCGCTTCGCCAAAAACGGCCCCGGCACCGGCTGCGTGGCGCGGGACACGGAGCTGGCCAAGGTGCGCTACCGGGAGTTCGGCCAGCGCTTGCGCGTCGCCGCGGCGTTTTGGGAGGAATTGGGGCGGCGCGCACCCGGCTTGCAGCGGTTCGCCGCCGGCCACAGTGAAGGCGCGGTGGTGGCGACGCAGCTCGCGCGCGAGCGCAGCGACATGGCCGGGCTGGCGCTGCTCTCCGGGCCGTCGCTGCCGCTGCTGCGGCTGATGATGTGGCAGCGGTACGAGCAGGATCGGAGCGCCGGCGCGTTGACGCCGGAGCGCGAGCGGCAATATGAAGATG
>JAKAOE010000095.1 GCA_021823305.1 Acidobacteriota bacterium | reverse complement strand
TAGCAATAGGCCCAGCGTCGGCACGACCATGTTGCGGACGATCGTCATCCCCGCCACGTCGTGTTGCGATTGCAGGAAGCCTGCCGCCACACGGTAAAGTATCCACGCCGGCAACGATGCCGCGAAAAGCCGCAGGACGGGTGCAAGCTCGACACTGCCGCCGAAAAAGACTGCCATCCGGCCCGCCTCAGGCCAAAGCAGCCCGGCGAGCAGAAGAGAAAGCATCGGCGGGAGAAGCAAACCGCCCCACAGCGAACCTCTGGCCTCCTTGGTGCCGGCACCGTTGGCACTATACAGAGCCGCATGATACGTCACACCTCGATCAAGACCCAAGCCAGCCGGCCACTGCGCCACGGTCAAAAAGGCGAATCCGAGGCTGTAGTAGCCGAACCCTGCCGGGCCGAGCAGGCGCGCCAGCAGCACCTGCTGGGCAAACTGCGCCGCTTTTGCATACACGGTGCCGAAGCCGTAGACGGTGATTCCCTTGGCGATGCGCGGCAGATGCGTCGTCCCCGGGGGCAGGGCACCTATCGCATTCTCAACCATCTTGTTCATCTCGGGCATCCGGCACCCCCGCCAGGTTCACGACGGACGCGCGGGCGCCGCCGGCCCGGGCGCGTCAGCCGGCTGGCGCAAGCTTCCGCCGTGTCGGGCCTGGGCGTTCCGCCCACCGCGCCGCCGCCAGCCGTCGCGTTTCTTGTTCCCGAGCCAGCTCGTTGCCCTCGAAGGCCGCGAGCGAGCCGGCCGCAATGACTGCCAGCAGGGGCCAAACGTTCTCCATGGGCATGGCCAGCAGCAACCCGGCGACTAGGTATATCAGGGTGACCTGGGCGAACACACCGTATTCGCTGGCGTATTTCGCCCTGCGCACCTTGCCGGCCAGGCGGTACAACGCGATCAGTAGCATGACAAAAAGGGCAAGGCCCGCCAAGCCCGAGCGATAGAGCACCTCGGCGATGGCGCTCTCCATGAAATGCTGCGGCGGCGCGGGCGGCAACCCCAGGGCCACGGCCCAAGCTGGTCGCGCGACGCTGAGTCCGCCCATCCCAGTCCCGAATAGCAGCACCACCCAGGAGCCGCGAAGCACCGCATCCGCCGATGAGATGATCTGCGGCACGCGAACTCCCCCCAGTTGCACGCCCGCCTGGAGCCACCCGTGGCTTGCGAGAGCGCTCTGCGCTTTGACCAGCGCATAGGCCCCGCCCGTGCTCTTGAAAATCCCGAACGGATCCATCCAGATGCCGACGTACCCGAGGACGGACGCCAGCACCATGCCGCCCAGTAATCGCCAGCGCCGCCAGTAGATCGCGAACAGGAACATGGCAATGGCAATAAAGACATAGTCGGTCAGGCCCTGCACCAGCAGGGCCGCACCGACGAAGGCTCCGGCGCACGCAACGACTAGAGCTTTCGTCCCGGGCGATTCTTTTCGGATCAGGAGATAAATCCAGACCGGGTGCAGGGCGGTCATGAAATACGTTGCGGATGTGGTTAGCCTGGCCCCGGCTTCTGTCTGAGATCTGTAGAGAAATCCGTCCGCGAGTACCAGCGCCGCCACAACGACGAGTAACCCTAAAAGGACTGTGCGAACGTCCGCGAGCGTTCGCAGGCAGAGCAGCGCAATAACGAGCCAGAGCGGCAAGAGGAGGAACTTAAAAACGTCTCCCAAGAGGAAGCCAAGCTGATTTCCGCGCGCCATACCGATCGCCGCGGATACGCAAACCGCCGCGGACCAGGCCAGCGACCAGAGTATTAGGCGATTACGGTAGCGGCTGGCGACGCCGGGAGTCCGGCGCGATTGCGCCGCAACCAGTCCAGCGAGCGCGGCGAGGAACAGCCCCGCCAAGCCCGCCGCCGCGGCGAGCTCCTTGCTTCCCCGAGCCGCTACCGCGTCGGAAACCTGGATGCCCGAGCGGTTGAGCGCGAGGCTGACACCGACGGCCGCGATGATCAGGTACGGCATGAAGGACCTTGGGCTGTCCAATGGGCGCGCCGGGGCGCCGCGGCCCGGAAGGCGGCTGGCGGGGGACCGCGCCGCCGCCCCGCCTTTCATGCGTCGGCCTCGCCCTTGCAGCCGACATCCGACCGGCTCACAGCCGGAGATCCGGGCACCGGGCTCCCAATGAGGGCTTCGTACCAGCGAAGTTTGATCACAGGCCAGTCCAGACGTTCTGAGCTCGCCAGGGCCCCGCGCGCCAGAGCCTCCGCCCTCTCAGGATTCCTGAGCAGCGACTCCAGCACGGCCGCCATCGCCAGGGCGCTGCGGTCGCCAGCCATGCAAACGTTTCGCCCGTCGGCGAGAAATTTCGGCCTGGGTTGCGGCCATGTCACCACAGGCAGGCCGAGCCGGAGGGCAATTAGAAGACTTGACCGCCCCTCGATGCGACCGTATGGAAACACGCACGCATCGCAGGCCAACAACTGGCCCAGGGCCGCCGCTTCGCTCAGGTGGCCGCTCGAGACCGTAGAATTCGCCAACCCCAGTTGCTCGATTTCCCGCCAAACCTTGCCCTGGTAGGCAAGGATCTCCTTCGGCACTTCGGCACCGGGCGAAGGGACGCGCCCGAATCCGCCGACAAAAAGCAGACGCGCCCGCATGCCCCGCCGACGCAGTTCGGCCACAGCTCGGACCGCGATTTCCACGTGCTTGCTGGGGTACCAGTATCCAAAAAAGGCGACGTAGAAGTCGTCCGCGGGCAGACCCAAGTCCCGGAGCGCCGCATCGCGCGCTTCCCGACTGTACGTTTTCGCGGGCGCAAAATTGGCACCGCAGGGCACGAACTGGGTGAGGGGCCGCAGCCAGGGGAAGACGCGGCCAAAGAGACGTTCGGTGTCCCCGTCCATGAAGAGGAGCCGGTCGCTGCTCTGGTACAGCGCCAGAGTCGCCGCCCAGTTGTCGGGACGCCACAGGGCGTGCGGGTGAATCACGCTGAATACATTGGTCACCACTCGGCCGCCCGGAGCAAGCAGCTTGGCAAAACAGGGAGTCACATACCGGGCCCGCAGCCTGGCCGGTGGGTAAATCACACAGATAGCGTGCGGGGACAGCTCCGAAAGCATGCGCCGCAGCTTGCTCCACTCTCCGTTCAAGAACGCGCTCCAGCCCCAGTCGCGCACCACTCGGTGTACCGAGACGCCGTGTGCGGCACACGCCGCGTCGCCGCTCTGCGGTCCGGTGCGCGAGTCGGCGATGACATCCACCGCGAGGCCGCAGGAGGCAAGTTCGAGCGCGAGCCGATGGGCGTAGTCACTGCCGCCCTCGTGGAGTTCCGGCGGGAGCGGCGCGAACCAAGGATAGATGATTGCGACTCGCTTCATCAGGCCGGGCCGGGACCGGCGGGAATCAGGGTCTGGTGCCTGCCGCCTTGCCAAGCTCGATGGCATGGAGGCAAAGCGTCCCAAGCCCGGCGATGGCCCACCGATCCCGGCCGCGTGCGGCCCGAACCGACGGGTGCAGTGTAGCTGTCCGCGGAGATCGGCAAGGTGGCGCCGTGGCCCGAACGCCCTGTGGTTGCCGCAAGGGGCCCCGTCACCGACGGAAGAATTCGGCGATTCTGTCACAGACGTAGTCCACTTGCGTCTCCTGCAGTCCGGCCGAAGAGGGGAGGCAAATCCCGTGCTCGTAGGCATACACGGAGTGGCGTATGCCCTCAAGGTGGCGGCTGTTTTGCGGCGTGAAGGCCGGCTGGCGGTGGAGCGGATAGAAGAAGCCACGCAGGCCAATGCCCGCCTGGGTGAGATATTCAGTCAGCGCCGGCGCATCCGGGACGAGGATGCCGATGCGAAACGGAACGCGGGTGCTGCCCGGGACGTCGGCGAGGAACCGTACCTGCTCAACACCCGCCAGCCGGGCGCGATAGTGCGCCTCAGCCCGCTGTTTGCGCGCGATGAGATCGTCCAGCTTGCGCATCTGCGCCAGGCCGATTGCGGCCTGTACATCGGTCAGGCGGAAATTGTAGCCCATGTAGGGATGGATGAAGGACCCGCGATTCTCCCGTCCCTGGTTCTTGAAATAGAGCGTCAGGTCGGCCAAGCGGTCGTCATTCGTCATGATGGCGCCGCCCTCGCCCGTTGTCAGTGTCTTGTCCGCGAAGAACGAGAGGCAGCCCAGGTCACCGAAGGTGCCGACGTGCCGCCCGCGGAGGCGCGTCCCGATGCCCTGGGCCGCGTCCTCGATCACAAACAAGCCGTGGTCGCCGGCGATCCGCATCACGGCGTCCATGTCGGCGGATTGGCCATACATGTGAACCGGCATAATCGCGCGCGTGCGCGGCGTGATGGCCCTCTCGACCTCCTCCGGAGCGATGCACAACGTACCTGGGTCCACATCCACGAACACCGGCGTTGCCCCAGCCAGCACCACCGACGAGCCGCTCGCGAAAAACGTGAAGTCCGGCACGATGACCTCGTCGCCGGGGCCGATACCGCGCACCATCAGGGCGACGTAGAGGGCGAGCGTGCCGTTCGGAACCAGCAGGATATGCCTGGCCCCGGTGTAGTCGCGCAGGAGCCGGACGAACTCGGTCGCCTTGGGTCCCTCAGTCAGCCAATTGGTTCGGATGCAATCCGCGAGCTCGGCGAGTTCTTCCTCGCCGAGGAAGGGTTCGAGTTGCGGGATGCGAATCGCGGGCGGTGTCGTCGCCATCATCTATGCCTCCTATTTCACGCTCTCCACGTTCAATGACATCAACGTCCCATGCCCCTTGTCCATATGAGGCAGATAGGCTTGGGAGAAATCATCCACCGCCGCGTGCTCGGTTGTTCTCCAGTCGTAGCGGCACACTGTCCGAAAGCCAACGGCCAGCAGTTTTGTTTCCAGCCTCTTAAAATCGAAAATTTGGCCATGGCTGTTCTCATCGTAGGTCTGGCCGCCGTAAAGCAGGCCCATCAGCACGTCCAGATCACCAGTCTCCAGATACCATTTCGCCACCTGCTCAAAATCCGGCGTCGCGGTTCGCAGTACGCCCCCGGGCCTGAGTACGCGATACCATTCGCGCAATACAGCGTCCTCCTTGTGTCGGCCGATGTGCTCCACAATGTGGCAGTTGTAAATCAGATCGGCGCTCCCGTCCCCAAACATACCCAGCTGGTCCGCCGCAGTGACAACATCGACGTGCGGGAGCGGGCGCAAATCCACATGCACGAAACCGGGGAGGTAAACTTTGCCGCAGCCGATGTGCAATTTGAGCGGCTTCGCGGTGGTTTCAGCTTGAACAGACGGGCCCATTTTAGGTCTCCCCGGCGCTAGCTGCCGTAGGAAGAGCCGCGGCGGCGCGGCGGTGTTGTTCGTACCAAGCCACGGTGGCTACGATGCCCTCGCGCAGCGGCGTGGGCGGCCACCAGTCGAGAGCGGCCTGCATGCGCCCGGTGTCCAGAATCTTGCGCGGGGCGCCGTCGGGACGATCGGTGGCGTAGACGAACTCGCCCCGCCAATTCGCCGCCGCGCGCACCAGTTCCGCCAACTCGCGAATCGAACAACCCTTGCCGCAGCCCAGATTGAGGATGTCCATGGCATCGTAGCGCTCGGCCGCGCGCAGGATGCCGGCGGCCGCGTCCTCGACGTACATCCACTCCCGCACCGGGGCACCGGTGCCCCAGATTTCAACGGTGCCCAGGCCTTGCTCGCGCGCGTCCACCACTTTGCGAATCAGCGCGCCCAGGGCGTGGGAACGAATAATGTCGAAGTGATCGCGCGGCCCGTAAAGGTTGGGCAACACCAAGTGAATGGAACGCAGGCCAAACTGTTGTTGACAGGCCCAGGCATGCACCCAGACCGCCTTGCGCGGCATGCCGTAGGTGAGCACCGTAGGATGCATCGGCCCGTCCCACCAGCGCGGCTCGGAGTACAGCTCCATTTCGCCGGGATAGGTGCAGTTGGGCATCACGTTGATCAGCTTCGCCACGCCGGCCTGGCGGGCGCAGCGCACGACGTTGAATCCGATCAACAGGTTGTCCTCGTAGATCGCCACCGGGCAGCGGGCGTTGTAGGCGATGCCGCCGACATGCGCGGCGCAATTGACCAGCCAATCCGGGCGTTCGGCTTCCAGGCAGGGCAGCAGCGCCGTGACATCCCGCGCGTCCACCCCGTCGCGCCGGCTGCGGACCACGACCGTGCGTCCGCCGGCGGCGAAGGCCGCCGCAACGGCGGCACCGAGGAACCCATGGCCGCCCAAGACCAGAACCTTTTCCATGTCAAGCCTTCCCGGTGAGACCCCGGCCATACAATCGCCATGAGAGCGCCCGGTTCCGGCCCGGGCCAGCGCCCATCGTAACCTGGGATGGGCAAACTTCCGGCGGGAGATTCGGCGCCGACGCCAAGGAGCTCTTATGCACATGTCCCCGAGAACCATGGCCCTGCTCACCGCGGCCGCGGCTGGGCTCTATGCCCAGAGCGGCCCCGCCTTTCCCGTGGTGAACGGACAAGCCGTGGCGGCGCGATTCGCCGGCTGGCGCTCCAACGGCGCCATCAGCCTGGCCGCTCCGGGCCCGGGCGTGATCTCGGTGGACGATCCAGACCCGACGTTGATCGGCTCGTTCACGATCGAACCCTTCGCGACCCCGATCCCACTGCAAGTGACCGACGGGGCGCGTTCGGAGACGGTTATGCCCAGCGCAGTCTCGTGCGCGGCGGGGGCATGCACGGTCGCCGCAACCTTCGCCTTCCCGCACGAAGGGCGGGTGGAATTGGGCAGCGCGACCCAAGGACTGCAGGAGGCGATCGACTACCAGCACCGCGCGGGCGGCGGGATCGTCCTCGTGACACCATCCTGGCATGGAACAGCAAGCCAGATCGCCGCCGCGCTGGGCTATAGCGACGTCTTGCTGCGCGATCTTCGCGGCGGCGGCGAGACCATCTATGGCTGGAGCGGCAGCAGCTACACGCCGATTTGGAGCGCGGCCGCGGCCGGCATCATTCAAAAAGAAAAGGACCGGCTTGCAGCGGAGGCCAAGAAGGCGGCCGAAGCGGCGAGCAGAAAGCACCTTACCGGAGCACTCGAAACCGAGAAAAAGAAGCTCC
>JAKAOE010000094.1 GCA_021823305.1 Acidobacteriota bacterium | reverse complement strand
CTGACACTGCGGGACCTGGCGGAGTTCGAGCGGCTGGAAATGGATGAGGCGGCGAAGGCGGCGCTGCGCTTCGCGGAGCAGATGACGCGCGCTTCGGACGCGCTCGACGACGCGGTGTTTGCCGGCCTGCGGCGGCATTTCGACGAGCCCGCGGTGGTGGAGATCGCCGCGGTGATCGGCATGTTCAATTATTTCAACCGCTTCAACAACGCGCTCCAGATTCCGCCGACGGCGGCGGGAGAGCGATAGGGTTACAATCGGGTTATGCCGAAAGCGTTGTTCGCCATGGGCTGTTTTTGGGGCTCGGAAGCGGCCTTCCGCCAGGTCCAGGGAGTGACGGCGACCGCGGTGGGCTACGCCGGCGGCCATACCGAGAACCCGACCTACAAGGAGGTCTGCGGCGACCGGACCGGACACGCCGAGGTGGTGGAGGTCGAGTACGACCCGGCGCGAATCGCTTACGGCGATCTGCTGCGCGTCTTCTGGGACAATCACGATCCCACCACGCTGAACCGGCAGGGCCCGGACGTGGGCACGCAGTACCGCTCGGCGATCTTCTATTGCGACGAGGAACAGAAGGCGGAAGCGGAGGCCTCGAAGCGGGCGGAAGCGGCGAGCGGGTGTCACCGCCGGCCGGTGGTGACCGAGATTACCGCCGCGGGCCCGTTCTGGCGGGCGGAAGAGTATCACCAGCAGTATCTCGAGAAGCGCGGCCAGGCGGTCTGCCACATTCCCGTACGTTGATGCGCGATGGACTACGCTCTCGTCACCGGCGCCAGCCGTGGAATCGGGGCGGCGTTGGCGGTGGCGCTGGCGGCCGAGGGCCGCAACCTGATCTTGAGCGCGCGCAGCGGGGACGATCTGGAGCGCCTGCGCGCGCGGCTGCTGCGGCCGGGACTGGCGATCGAGTGCGTGACGGCGGACCTGAGCCAGCCGGCGGGGCCGGGCGAGCTGCTGGATGAAGTGGGCGCCCGCGGCTGGGACGTGGACCTGCTGGTGAACAACGCCGGCCTGGGAAGCGGCGGCGACTTTGGCGGCCTGCGGCTGGAGCGCGAGCTGGAGGAGGTGCAGGTCAATGCCGCGGCGGCGGTGGCGCTGACGCACGGTGTGCTGGCCGGGATGCGCCGGCGGCGACAGGGCGCGATCGTTCAGGTGGCCTCGACCGCCGCCTTCCTGCCGGTGCCCTACATGGCGACCTATGCGGCCACCAAGGCGTTCCTGCTGCACTTCAGCCTGGGGCTGTGGGCGGAGCTGCGGGCGGAGGGGATCCACGTGATGGCGTTGTGCCCGGGGCCGACGGAGACCAATTTCTTCGCCGCGGCCGGCATCCGCGGCCGGCGCGGCCAGAGCGCGGAGCAGGTGGCGGCGCTGGCGCTGCGCGGGTTGAAGGCGCGGCGTCCGATCGTGGTTTGCGGGGCGGGGAACCGGGCGATGACCGCCGCGGTGCGCTGGCTGCCGCGCGCGGCGGCGGCGCGGACGGTGGGCTGGGTGATGCGCAACTGGCATGAAGGGCGGCGTTGAAATGGGTGGCGCGGACTGGGATGTGGCGGTCGTGGGTGGGGGCATTGTGGGGCTGGGGCTGGCGCGAGCGGTCCTGGCGCGGCAGCCTGGGTTGAAGCTGGTGGTCCTGGAGAAGGAGCCGGCGGTTGCGGCGCACCAGACGGGGCACAACAGCGGCGTGGTGCACACCGGCGTGTACTATCGGCCGGGCTCGATGAAAGCCCGATTGTGTGTCACCGGCGCGCGGCGCATGATCGCGTATTGCCGCGAGCGCAACCTGCCGATCGCGATGCCGGGCAAGGTGATCGTCGCCCGGAACGAGGCGGAGTCGGCCGGCTTGCGCGAGATCGAGCGGCGGGGGCGGGAAAACGGTGTCGAGGGGCTGCGGCGGCTGGATCGCGCCGCGCTGGCGGAGTTGGAGCCGCACGTGGCGGGCGTGGAAGCCTTGCACGTGCCGACGGCGGCGATCGTGGACTATGCGGCGGTGGCGCGGAGCTACGCCGCCGAGATCGCGGCCGTTGGCGGCGAGGTGCGCACCGGGACGGCGGTGCGCGGCTTCGCTCCGGATGGGCCGGCGGTGGTGGTGGAGACCACGGCGGGCACGGTGCGTGCGCGCCAGGTGGCCAACTGCGCCGGTCTGTACGCGGATCGCATCGCCGCGTTGGCCTCGGGGCACTGGCCGGCGGAGGTGCGAGTGCTGCCGTTTCGCGGCGAGTATTACGTGTTGGCGCCGCGCGCCGCGGGTTGGCTCCGCGGGCTGGTGTATCCGGTTCCGGACCCGCGGTTTCCCTTCCTGGGCGTGCACTTCACACCGCGAGTGGGTGGCGGGGTGGAAGCCGGGCCGAACGCGGTGCTGGCGTGGCGGCGGGAAGGGTACCGGCGCTGGGACGCTGATTTGGCGGAGCTTGGCGCGATGCTGGGCTACGGCGGATTCTGGGCGATGGCGGCGCGCTACTGGCGCAAAGGGCTCGGGGAGCAATGGCGGTCCCTCAGCCGGGGCGCGTTCGTGCGGGCGCTGCAGGGACTGTTGCCGGAGCTGCGACCGGAGGAGGCGTTGCCGGGCGGCTCGGGCGTACGAGCGCAACTGGTACTGCGCAACGGCAAGCTGATGGACGACTTCTGCGTGCGGCGTGACGGCCGGTTCCTGCACGTGCTCAACGTTCCGTCGCCGGCGGCAACGGCGTCGCTGGCGATCGGCGATGAACTTGCGGCGCGGCTGGCGGAGTTTCCCACGGCGTGACGGAGGACACAGACCGCCGGTGCGGCTGCGCGCATCTTGAGGCCTAAGAGGCACGCCACCATGACGAACGTCGCAAGCGGGCGGCGAGTGCGGTTTGAATCCATCCTGCTGGCCACCGATTTCTCCGCCACTTCGGATCGGGCGTTTGAGATCGCTCTGGCGCTGGCAGCGCGCTACGGCGCGACCCTGCACCTGGTGCATGTGGTCAATGAAGAGATGGCGGGAGAAGGCGCGGTGCCGGAGGTGAGCGAATCCACGTATGCCCGGCTGCGGGATTTTGCGGTGGATCATCTCTCGGTGCTGGCCGAGGACTCGGAGGTGGGGCAGGTGAAGGCCAAAACGGCCGCGCTGCAAGGGCCGCTGTGGCCGGCGCTGGAGGCGTACATCCGCAAGGAGAAGGTGGACTTGATCGTAGCCGGCACCCATGGGCGCAAAGGATGGGCGCACGCGGTGCTGGGCTCGGGCGCTGAGGAAATTTTCCGGCGCGCGACACTGCCGGTGCTGGTGGTGGGGCCCGGGCGGCAGAAGGAAGGGGCGCCGGAGATGCGGACGATCGTCTACGCCACCGACCTTTCCCCGCACGCCGCGCCGGCGGCGGAGTATGCGGCTTCGCTGGCGCAGGAGTTCGAGGCCAAGCTGGTGCTGCTGCACGCGGCGCCGCCCCACGATCTGGAGCGGATTCAGGGGCTGGCGTTGGCGAAAAGCTACGTGGAGGCGCTGCAGGCGACGGTGCCGGCGGCGGCGGCGACCTGGGCGGAAGTGGAATATGAGATCGCGGCGGGCGACGCGGACGAACAGGTGCCGGCGGTCGCGGGCAAACGCGGCGCGGACCTGATCGTGATCGGTGCGCGGCGGGCCGGCGGGCTGGCGTTGCGCCTACCTTCCACGGCACAGCGGATCATTGCGCGCGCCGCCTGCCCGGTGCTGGTGATTCCCAGTACGGCGCCGGAAACGGCGCGGGACGTGTCCGCAGTTGCATAATTCGGCAGGCCATGGCGCCTGGGGATTATGGCCCAGTGCGCTGGGGCAAAATCAGCAATCGTAGCCTGAACCGGATGGGCTTCGCGTCAGCAAACCGCTGAAGTCGAGGGATATAGCTTTGGCGCAGGGCGTGCAACACCCAAGGTGCAGCACACCTGAGGGGAAACCTTGGCTATGGCGCGCAACGTCGGCATTAACGAGATGACCATCCGGTACGTGGGTGGGATGATCCTGGTCGTCCTAGGGTTGGCGCAGGTGTTGAAGGGCGGTTGGGCGATGGCCGGCTATGTCCTGGGCGGGATCGCGGTGGTGAGCGGGTTGGTGGGCTATTGCCCGCTATGGTCGGTATTGGGCGTAAGCACGCTGCGACGGGAGCGGCGGCTGGCCGGCCAGTGAGGCAGCTCGGGGCCTACGGCTTCCAGCCACCGCCGAGGGCGGTGTAGACCTCGACCAGCGCCAGGCGTTCATCGAGCTGAGCCTGCGCCAGATTGAGCTGGGCGGCGAAGTAGTTGGTCTGATTCGTCAGCACCTCGAGATAGCTGGCGCCGCCGTGCCGGTAGCGCACCTCCGAGAGCCGCTCGACGTCGGCGGCGGCACGGGTCAGCAGCCGCTGTTGGGTGGCGTACTGGTGGTCGCGGTGCAGCGCGATGAGTGCGTCGGAGACCTGACGGAAGGCCTGATGGATGGCCTGCTGGTAGGCCAGCACCATCTGTTGTTTCTGGGCTTCGGTAAAGCGCAGGCCGTTGCGCAGCACGCCGGCCTCGAAGATCGGCTGGGAGACCGAGAGGTTGGTGTTCCACTGCCGCGCGTTGCCGTGGAACAACTGGTTGAGCGCGTAGCTTTCGAGACCACCCAAGCCGGTGAGCGTGATGCGGGGAAAGAAGTCGGCTTTGGCGACGCCGATATCGGCGTTGGCGGCGATGAGGTTGGCCTCGGCCTCGAGAATGTCGGGCCGGCGTTCGAGCAACTGGGAGGGCAGGCCGGCGGGAACGGCGGGCGGGTTGGGCTGTTGCGCCAGGGTCCAGCCGCGCGGAATCGGCCCCGGGTTTTCGCCGAGCAGCAAGCGGATGGCGTCCTCCTGCTGCGCGCCGGCGCGCTGCAGCAGCGGGATTTGCTCCGCGGCTTGATAGACCAGTTCCTGGGCGGCCCGCACCTGGAGCAGCGAGGCGCCGCCATGGGCCTGCAGCACGCGCTCCAAGCGGAGGGAGTCCTGGTGCGCGGCCAGCGTCCGGCGCGCGATGCCCAACTCGAGGTCAAGCGCGCGCAGTTGGAAATAGGCCGCGGCGACGCCGGCGACCACCGTGGCGCGCACGGCGCGCCGGCCCCAGCGGGTGGCGAGGAGTTGGGCGCGCGCGGCCTCGGTCTGGCGGCGGTAGCGGCCCCAGAAATCCAGGTTCCAGACGGCGTTCAGGTTGAAACCGCCGGCCTTGACGGTGTAGGCGGGGAAGACGTGCGAGATCTTGGGATTGCGCTCGGCGAAGAGGCTGGCGCCGGCGGCCGCGGTGGGGAGTTCGGCGCCACGGGTGATGCCGAGCTCGGCCTGCGCTTCGACGACGCGCGTGGCGGCGATGCGCAGGTCGTAGTTGCGGGCGAGGGCGGTGCGGATCAGGCGCTGCAGGACGGGGTCGCGGAACACCGCCGGCCAGCGCTCGGCGCCGAGCGAAGCCGCGCCCGGAGCGGGCGGGGTGGGGGCGGCGCCGCGGTAGGCGGGAGGCGCCGCCACGGCGGGGCGGCGATAGTTCGGTCCCATCAAGCAGCCGGCGAGCAGCGGCGCGGCGAGGGCGGCGAGGCCGAAGGCGAGCCAGGCGCGGGGGTTCGAGGGCCGCGGCATCTACGCGCCCTCCCCCGACGCCGGCGCGGCGAGCGCGGCGGGTGGGCGTTTGGCGCCGGAGAGCTTTTCGATGGCGTAGAACAAGGGCGGGATGAGGAAAATGCCGAGCAGGCTGGCGGCGAGCATGCCGCCGATGACCGTGGTGCCCATGATCTGGCGGGAGACGGCGCCGGCGCCGGTGGCCATCCAGAGCGGCACGCAGCCCAGGATGAAGGCGAACGAGGTCATGAGGATGGGTCGCAGGCGGAGGCGGGCGCCCTCGAGCGCGGCCTCGAGCAGGGGCGTGCCCTGGTCATAGGCGCTCTTGGCGAACTCGACGATCAGGATGGCGTTCTTGGCGGCGAGGCCGATGAGCATCACCATGCCGATCTGCGAGAAGACGTCGTTTTCGAGCGTGACCATGTAGGCCGGCTCGATGGCGAGCAGCACGGCGCGCCGCAGCCAGAGCAGGCCGAAGGCGCCGAAGACCGCGACCGGGGTGCTGAGCAGGACGCTGAAGGGCAGCGACCAACTGCCGTAGAGCGCCGCCAGGATGAGGAACACGAACAGCAGGGCGAAGGCGAAGATGGCCGCCGGCGGCACGCCCTGGGCGGCCTTCTGCTCCTGGAAGGACATGCCGATGTAGCCCAGGCCCATGGTGCTGGGCATGGTTTGGCGGAAGACGCGCTGGAGCGCCGCCATGGCCTGCATCGAGCTGTAGCCGGGGGCGGCGTTGACGTTGAGCTGGGCGGAGGGATATTCGTCGTAGTGGGTGACGAACTCGGGGCCGGTGCGGGGCTCGAAGCGGGCGAAGGCGGTAACCGGGACCATCTGGCCGGCGGCGTTGCGGACGAAGTACTGGCTGGCGTCGGAGACGTTGGCGCGGTACTGTCCGGCGGCCTCGACGTAGGTTTGCCACTGGCGGCCGAAGTCGTTGAAGTAGTTGACGAACAGGCCGCCCATGAAGGTTTGCAGGGTGTTGTAGATATCCGCCAGCGGGACGCCCTGCTTGAGCGCCTGGGCGCGGTCCACATGGACGTATTCCTGCGGCACGGCGGGCAGAAAGGAGGAGTTGACGGAGGCGATCTCGGGCTGCTTGAGGGCGGCCGCCATGAAGCGGTTCACCTGGGTGGCGAGATAGGCGTTGTCGTGGCCGCCGCGATCCTCCAGCATCATGGTGACGCCGCCGGAGGTGCCGACGCCGGGGATGGGGGGCGGGGAGAAGTCGAAGGCGGTGCCTTGCGGCAGGCGGCTGAGCTCGCGGTTGAGCCGCGCCTTGATGGCCTCGAACTGCTCGGCGCGGGTGTGGCGCGTGTCCCAGGGCTGGAGCGAGACGAAGAAGAAGGCGTTGTAGCTGCTCTGCACGTAGCTGAGCAGGCTGAAGCCGATGACGCTGGTGGTGTAGCGCACGCCGGGCATGTGCTTGAGAATGTTCTCGACCCGGCGGGCGGCGGCGGCGGTGCGCTGCAGCGAGGCGGCCTGGGGGAGCTAGATCGGA
>JAKAOE010000093.1 GCA_021823305.1 Acidobacteriota bacterium | reverse complement strand
CGACCAGAAGCTGGAGCGCGCCCTCGCCGACCTCGACGCCTTCTTCGAGCTCGCCCGCGAAGGCGAGCCGGTCGAAGCCGACCTGCACCGCGAGCTCGACGCCCTGCGCGCCGCGCTCGAAGGCATCGAAACCCGCACCCTCCTCGGCGGCGACAACGACTCCCTCAACGCCATCCTCACCATCCATCCCGGCGCCGGCGGCACCGAAAGCCAGGATTGGGCCGAGATGCTGCTGCGCATGTACACCCGCTGGGCCGAACGCCACCGCTTCCGCCCCACCGGCAACGACCGCCAGGAGGGCGAGGAGGCCGGCATCAAATCCGCCACCCTCACCATCGAAGGCGAGTACGCCTACGGCCTGCTCCAGTCGGAGACCGGCGTCCACCGCCTGGTCCGCATCTCGCCCTTCGACCAGGCCAAGCGCCGCCACACCTCCTTCGCCAGCGTCTTCGTCAGCCCCGAGATTGACGACCGCATCGAGATCAACATCCGCGAAGAGGATTTGCGCATCGACACCTTCCGCGCCGGCGGCAAGGGCGGCCAGCACGTCAACATGACCGACTCCGCCGTGCGCATCGTCCACCTGCCCACCAACATCGTGGTGCAGTGCCAGAACGAGCGCTCGCAGCACAAGAACCGCGACATGGCGATGAAGATCCTCCGCTCCCGCCTCTACGAGCACGAGCTCGAAAAGAAGCGCGCCGAGGCGCGCAAGGTGGAGGACAGCAAGCTCGACATCGACTTCGGCAGCCAGATCCGCAGCTACGTGCTCCAGCCCTACCAGATGGTGAAGGACACGCGCACCAAGCTCGAGATCGGCGACGTCAACCGCGTCCTCGACGGCGACCTGGACGCGCTCCAGCACGCCTGGCTGGTGGAACGGCGGCGCGCCGCCACGCCGGCGTAATCCCGGGCGCGGCCATGCTCTCGCCCGAGCTGATCCTGCACCACATCGCGGCCACGCCGCAGCGGCGCGCCACGCTCAAGCAGCTCCTGCGCGAGCTCAACGTCCGCGGCCCCGAACGCACCGAACTGAAGCTCGCCCTCGCCGCCCTGGTGCGCCAGGGCCGGCTGCGCGAGCGCCGCCACTGCTTCGAGTTCGCCACCGCCGCGCCCGCACCGGCTCCGCCCCGCGCCGCGCCCGGCGCGCGCGCCGCCGCCGCCGGCGAAGTCCTCGGCGTCATCGCCCTGCACCGCGACGGCTACGGCTTCGTCACCCCCGAGCCGCCCCTCGCCCAAGGCGGCGACATCTTCATCCCGCCGCCCTTCACCGGCGGCACCCTGCCCGGCGACCTCGTCGCCGTCCGCCTCGAGCCCCGCCGCCCCGGCCCTGCGCGCGAAGGCCGCATCCAGGGCCGCGTCGTCGCCGTCCAGCGCCGCGCCCACACCATGCTGGTCGGCACCTTCCACCGCGACCCGCGCGGCGATTACGTCCAGCCCATGGACGACCGCATCCGCGGCCGCGTGCTCATCCCGCCCGGCGACGACCAGCCCCGCATCCGCGCCTCCGCCCATCGCGTCCTGGGCGAGGAGGCCAGGCCCCGCCCCCTGCCCGGCGACGAACTCGACGGCCAGGTGGTTGAGATCGAGATCACCCGCTTCCCCGGCGAAACCGCCGCCGCCCGCGGCAAGCTGATCGAAGCCCTCGGCCGCCGCGACGACTTCGGCGTGGACGTCGAGATCATCATCCGCAAGCACTACCTGCCCCACCGCTTCCCCGCCGAGGTCCTGGCCGAGGCCGCCGCCTTGAGCCCGCTCCTGCCCGAGGACGAGCTTGCCCGCCGCCAGGACTTCCGCTCGCTGCCCATCGTCACCATTGACGGCGAGTCCGCCCGCGACTTCGACGACGCCGTCCTCGTCCGCCGCCTCGAGCATGGCGGCTTCGAGCTCCAGGTCCACATCGCCGACGTCGCCCATTACGTCCGCCCCGGCACCGCCCTCGACGCCGAAGCCCGCCTGCGCGGCACCTCCGTCTACTTCCCCGACCGCGCCGTACCCATGCTCCCCCAGGAGCTCTCCACCTGGCTCTGCAGCCTGCGCCCGCGCGAGGACCGCCTGGTGATGAGCTGCCTCATGGAGTTCACCCCCGACGGCCGGATCGCCAGCCACTCCCTCGTGCCCGGCCTCATCCGCTCCGCCGAGCGCATGACCTATACCCAGGTCAACGCCGTGCTCGAGGGCGACCCCGCCGCGCGCGAGCGCTTCGCGCCCCTGGCGGAACACTTCGAGCTCATGGCCGAGCTGCAGCGCGTCCTCTACGCCCGCCGCCTGCGCCGCGGCTCCATTGACTTCGACCTGCCCGAGCCCGAGATCGCCTTCGACGAGTTCGGCCTGATGCGCTCCATCGTCAAGTCCGAGCGCAACATCGCCCACCGCATCATCGAGGAGTTCATGCTCGCCGCCGCCGAGACCGTCGCCCGCCACCTCCAGGCCGCCGGCCTCGCCCTCGTCTACCGCATCCACGAGCAACCCGACCTCAAGAAAGTCGCCGAGTTCGAGCAGATCGCCGCCACCTTCGGCTATTCGCTCGGCGTGGGCGCGCTGCCCATCCTCAAGAAGCGCATCCACGGCCGCATCGTCGAGGTGCCGCTGCCCGCCAAATTCAAGATCAGCCCCAAGAACTACCAGGCGCTCACCGCCCGCATCGCCGGCACGCCGGAAGAGCGCATGCTCAGCTACCTCATGCTGCGCTCGCTGCAGCAGGCCCGCTACTCCGCCCACAACGCCGGCCACTTCGCCCTCGCCACCGACTGCTACACCCACTTCACCTCGCCCATCCGGCGCTATCCCGACCTGCTGGTGCACCGCATCCTCAAGGCGCTGCTCGACCGGCAGCCGCCCGCAGCCGATTTGGCCTCCGCCGACGCGCTCGAGCCCCTCGCCCGCCAGGCCAGCGTCGCCGAGCGCCGCGCCGATGAGGCCGAGCGCGAGCTGCTCGATTGGAAAAAAGTCCGCTTCATGGAGCAGCGCCTGGGCGAGCAGTTCCCCGCCCTCATCCTGCGCGTCACTCGCGACGGCTTCTGGGTCGAGCTCGAGGACCAGTTCATCGAAGGCTTCGTCCCCGCCGACTCGCTCACCGACGACGACTACCGTTTCCGCAGCACCACCCAGGAATGGATCGGCGAACACTCCCGCCACTGCTTCAAGCTCGGCCAAAAGCTCGACGTCATCGCCGAACGCATCGACCCGGTCCGCCAGCAGATCCATTTTAGTCCTGTAGTGCCATACAAAACCACTAGACGCCGCTAGCATTATCAACATTTTGTGTTATTGTTGCTTTGTGGCTACCGCACGCATGAGCATCGACGTTTCCTCCGAGTTGCGCCGTGAAGTCCGCATCGCCGCTGCGCGCCGCGATCAATCCCTGCGCGACTACGTGATTGAAGCGCTCACCGCGCAGCTGCGCCAGGATCGCGCCGCCGAGCAGGAGCGCGCCGCCATCCACGGCGCGTCCGACCCGGTGCTGACGGAACTCTGGGACAACCCTGCCGATGCCGTCTACGACCAGCTTGAGCCCCAACCTCAGCCGCGGTGATGTGGTCTTGGTGCAGTTCGTCTTCGCCGACGAAAAAGGCGTCAAGCGCCGCCCCGGCCTGATTCTGAGTTCGGACGCCTACCACCGCGGCCGCCAGGAGGCGGTGCTCGCCGCCATCACCAGCAACACCGCGCGCTCGCTCATCGGCGACTATCGCATCGAGGACGCCGATCTCGACGCGTGCGGCCTGCCCCTGCCGTCCACCGTCACCGGCATCCTGCGCACCATCAAGCAGGACATGATCGCCCTCCGCCTCGGCCGCATGCCCGAGCCTGCGCTGCGCGAAGTCTCCGCCCACCTCCGCCACAACCTCGCGCTCTAACTCACTGCCCGCACGCCGCGCCGCCCGGGCCCGACGCCGGCGGCAGCGCCGCCAGATGCGCCGCGCTCAGCTCGCGGTCCAGACCCGGCAGCGCCTGCTGCTCGATCTGTTGCAGCCGCGCCGCGGCGGCGCCGATCTGCTTGCAGCTCGCATCCACGGCCTCCACGTCGCTCGGCGTCGGCCGGTAATCGCCGAAATCGAGGTCCTGCAGGCGCCGGCCGAGGTCGCGGTTGGCGGCGCCGAAGCCGGCGTTGCCGGTGCCGGACACCAGCGGCTCCAGATCCCGCTCCAGCCCGGCCGCCGCCGCAGCCAGCGCGCGGTCGTGCCCCTCCTTCGCCCGGTCGGCCTCCAGCGCGCTCCGCAGGCGCGCGATCTGCTGGTAGGCGTCGTAGCTCGACGCCAGCCCGGCGGTCACGCGCTTCTCCAGCGCCAGTTGCGCCTCGAGGTCGGCCTGCGTCGCCGCCGAGCGCGGATCGTTCTTCACCGTCAGGTGGCGCGTGTAGGTCTCCCCGTCCACCGTCAGCTTCAGCGTGAACCGGCCCGGAATGACCAGCGCGCCCACCGGCTGCACCCGCGGCGTATGCCCGATAATCGCGTGCCAGGTGAGCGTGTACTCGGTGTAGTCCAGCAGCCCGCCGTAATAGCTGTAGGTCAGCGCCTTGGGATTCGGGTAGCGCAGGTCCCAGTTGAAGCGGTGCATCCCCGCCGTCGTCGACAGCACGTGCGGCGGCCCGAACCAGTAGCTGGGCACGTTCGCGGGCGAGGAGTCGGGCGCGGGCGGCGTGTTCGAATAGGCGCGCACCAGGTCGCCCGCGCTGTCGTAGATCTTCAGCGTCACCGGCCCCCGCGCCGGCGCCTTGAGATAGTAGTCGATGACCGCGCCCTCGGGCGGATTCTGCCCCGCCGGCACCTCCGGCGGCAGCGGCGTGTCCTGGTTTTCCGACCAGCGCACCCGCATGGCCGTCTCCGGCTTGTAGAGGTACGCCTCCCGCGCCGCCTCCGCCTGCGCCGCCTGGCGCAACGGCGTCACATCGTCCAGAATCCAGAAGGCGCGGCCGTAGGTGGAGATCACCAGGTCGTCGCCGTGCACCTTCATGTCGCTCACCACCGTGTGCGGCAGGTTCAACTGCAGCGGCTGCCACTCGCCGCCGCGGTCGAACGAGACGTAGGCGCCCATCTCCGTGCCGGCGTAGAGCAGGTTCGGATTCTTGTCGTCCTCCCGCACCACCCGGGTGCGCACCCCCGCCGGCAGCCCGTGGTCAATCGCCTGCCACGTCTTGCCGTAGTCGCTGGTGCGGTAGAGATGCGGATCGCTATCGCCGAAGTCCTCCACCGCGGCGTACGCCGTGCCGGCGTCCGCGTGCGAAGCGTCGAGGTTGGTGACCATCGAGCGCGCGCTCATACCCGCCGGCGTGACGTTGATCCAGTTCGCGCCGCCGTCCCGGCTCACCTGGAGGATGCCGTTGCTGGTGCCCGCCCACAGCACCTGCGCCTCGACCGGCGACGGCGCCAGCGCGCTGATCGCCGCCGGCCGCACGAACCGGCCGCGCGCGCCGCCCGCCGGCGGCGCGTTCGCCGCCGCCGGCCGCTGCGTCAGGTCGCCGCCCAGCCGCCGCCAGGTATAGCCGCCGTTGTCGGTCGCCATCACGTACTGCGCGCACAGGTACAGCCGGTGCGGGTCCTCGGGCGAGTACAGCGTCGGCGCCAGCGCGGTGAAGCGGTCCGTGGGCTTGGGCGTATACACCACCGCCACCTGCCCGGTCACCCGGTCGAACCGCCGCAGCACGTGGTACCACCCCTGGGTGTAGATCCAGCGCGGATTCAGCGGATCCACCGCGATGTAGCCCGCCTCGAACCCGCCCACCGGGTACCAGTCGCGGCCGCGGATGTCGCCGTAATCGCCGAAGCTGACGATGCCCGCCGTGCCCGAGTCCTGCTGCGCGCCATACACCCAGTACGGAAACTGGTTGTCCGTGAAAACGTCGTAAAACTGTCCGTTGGGCAGGTTGAACCACGGCGTCCAGGTCTTGCCGCCGTCCACCGTGATCGTCGGCCCCTGGTCCACGCCCAGGATCATGCGCTTGGGGTTGCGCGGGTCGAGCCACAGCGCGCGGTAGTCGTCCCCGCCCGGCGAGCCCTTGAACGGGGTGAAGGTGCGCGCGCCGTCGGTCGAGCGGTACAGCGAGGTGCCCATCAAATACACCAGGTTCTTATCCCACGGCGCGACATAAATCCGCCCGCCCGCGCTGCCGATCTCCGTCGTCGCCAGCTTCCACGTCGCCCCGCCGTCGTCGGAGCGGTACACCCCCGCCGCGCGCCCGCCCGCCAGCCCGCCCAGCAGCATGTACACCCGCTTGCCGTGCGTTCCGCTCGCCACCGCGATCGCCGCCGTGCGGACCCCCACCGGCAGCCCCGCGCCCCCCACCGGCGCCCAGCTCGCGCCTTCGTTGGTGGACTTGTAGAGCACCGGCTGCGCCTGGATCGGTCCGCCGTTGTTGCGGAAAAATCCGCCGCGCTGCACCGCCGCGTAGACCACCTTGGGGTCGGCGTAGTCCCACGCCAAATCGCTCACCCCCGCCCCCGGATCGAGCACTTGCTTCCAGCTCTTGCCGCCGTCGGTTGAGCGGTACACGCCGCGCTCGCCCGCCGCGCCCCCGCGCGGACCCTCCGCCCCCGCCAGCACCAGGTTCGGGTGGCGCGGATCCACCAGCAGCGCGGGCAAATAAGCGCTGCGCTTCAGCCCCATCGCCCGCCAGGTCTTGCCCGCGTCGGTGGACTTGTACACGCCCTCGCCCGGCGTGAACGACCACCCCGCCGGATCGCCCGTGCCCACGTACACGATGTCCGGCGCCGACGCCGCCACCGCCACCGATCCCACCGACGGCACCGCCTCCTGGTCGAAGATCGGCTTCCACACCGTTCCTCCGTCGGTCGTCTTCCACACCCCGCCCTCCGGCATCCCCAGGTAGTACACCGTCGGCTCGCCCGGCACCCCCGCCACCGCGTAGACGTTGCCCGAGCGGTAGGGCCCGATCGAGCGCCAGCGCATCCCCGAAAACAGCGCCGGCGAAACTTGGGCGGAGAGCAGCGCGGCCAGCAACAGGCTCTGGCCCAGGACGAAAAAGCCCCGGCGGGGCAGGCGGAATCGCATATTGCAACCTTAGCCTACCGGCCGGGAC
>JAKAOE010000092.1 GCA_021823305.1 Acidobacteriota bacterium | reverse complement strand
GGTGTTGCAGCGCGCCTGACCCCGGAGGGCCGATGTCCTGGATCACCCGCTTGCGCAACGCCGCCGCTAGCCGCCGTCTGCGGCGCGAACTGGACGAGGAGCGGCAGTTCCACCTCGAGGCGCGCCAGCAGGAGTTGGAAGCGGCGGGCTTGGCGCCGGCGGCGGCGGCGCGCGAGGCCGAACGCCGCTTCGGCGAGCCTCTGCGCTGGCGCGAGGCCAGTCAGGAGGTCAAATCCGCCCTCTGGCTGGCCAACGCCCTCGCCGACGCGCGCTACGCCCTGCGCTCGCTCCGCCGCCGGCCCGACTTCGCCCTCGCCGCCGTGCTCGTACTGGGCCTCGGTATCGGCGTCGCCACCGCCATGTTCAGCGTGCTCGAGGCTGCGTTATTGCGCCCGCTGCCCTATCCGCATTCCAACCGGCTGGTCGTACTCGCCGAGCGGAAGGCCGGCCCAGCCGGGGTCGCGTCTCGATTCCTTTACGCTTCCGCGCCCGACGCGCGCGACTGGCAGCGCCTGAGTCACAGCTTCACCCAAATCGCTTATTACAGGGAACAACGCGCCAGCCTTGAGCTTCCCCAGCAAACCGACGTCGTCAACGACGTCCAAACCGACGGCCGCGCGCTCGCCGTGCTCGGCCTCCCGCCGCGACTCGGCCGCATGCTTGCGCCCGCCGACGCGACTCGCCACCAGCCCGTCGCCGTTCTCAGCCACCTGCTCTGGCAAACCGCTTTCCACGGCGATCCCTATGTCGTCGGCCGCACGATCCACGTCGCCACCGGCACCTTTGTGGTGATCGGCGTCATGCCGGCGAGCGTGACTTATCCCTTCGGCGGCCCCGTAATTTGGACGCCCTGGGCGCCCGGCCCGGGCGACGACGCGCGCAACAACGCCGACGTCCACGTGCTCGCCCGGCTGCGCGCCGGCGTCAGCCCGGCCCGGGCGCAGGCGGAGGTCGCCGGCATCCAGGCGCGCCTCGCCCGTCAGTACGCCAACCTGCATCTCCCCGGCAGCGCCATCGCCGAGCGCTATCGCGACACGCTGGCGGCCGCCGCACGCCCGGCGCTGCTGGCGCTCGCCGCCGCGGTCGCGCTGGTCTGGTTGATCGCCTGCGTCGGCGTCTCCGGGCTGCTGCTCACCCGCTGCGCCGTGCGCCGGCGCGAGCTGGAGGTGCGCGCCGCGCTTGGCGCCAGCCGGGCCCGCCTGGCGCAGCAGCTCCTCGCCGAGGCGTTATGGCTGAGTGTGGCCGGCGGCATCCTTGGCTGCGTCCTGGCCCGGGCCGCCGTCTCGGCCCTCCACGCTTTCATCGCCCATCGCATCATCCTCGTAAGCCGCGGCATCCCGATGGACGCGCGGGTCCTGGCAGTTCTGTCCGGCCTCACGCTGCTCTCCGTGCTGCTCGTGGGCGCGCTGCCCGCTTGGCTTTCGGCCCTGGCTCCGCGCGGCGCAAGCCTTCGCGCCGGCGCCGTCGCCACCGGCGGCCGCGGCCAGTCGCGCCTGCGCGAGGTGCTGACAGCGTTGGAACTCGCCTTGGCGCTGGTGCTCCTCGTCGCCGCCGGCCTGATGCTGCGCACGCTGTACGCGCTACACGCCGTGCGCCTCGGCTTTCAGCCCGAAAACATCGTCACCGCGACCATCCAAATCCCGCCCGGCCGCTTCGCCAAACGCAACATCAACACGACGCTCGACCAGCCGCTGCTCTCCCGCCTCCAGTCGCTCCCCGGCGTGCGCGCCGCCGCGATGGCCACCGTAGCGCCGCTGCAGCGGGGATTCACCGCGGTCATGCGGTTCTACGGCATGTCCGGTCGTGGGCTGCCGCCGGGCAAGAGCACGCTCCGGGCCAACCTCTGCTTCGTCAGTCCCGAGTACCCGGAGGTATTCGGCATTCCGCTCCTCCGCGGCCGCTTCTTCAATGCCCGCCGCGACACGTCCGCCACGCAATCCGTGGTCGTGGTTAGCCAGGACTTCGCCTCCGACTTTTACGCCGGCGAAAACCCGCTCGGTCGGCCGCTGTTTTCCTCCGTCAAGCGCCATACCCAAACTCTCTTGATCGGTGTCCTGGCCGACGCGCGCTACTTTTCCGTCAGCACGCCGCCCGGCCCGGCCATTTTTCTTTCCACGTCCCAGCTCACGCCTAAATCGTTTGCCTACGAAATCGCCGCGAACTTCGCCCAAGTCGCCGTCCGCACGCAGCCCGGTATCCGGTCGGCCTCGGTTGTGCCCGCCATCCGCGCCGCGCTGCACCAAGTCGCCCCCGATCTGACGACCGGCGAGTTCTCCACCATGCGCGAGTTGGTGGCCGAGTCCATCGGCGACCAGACCTTCGCCGCCGAGTTGCTCAGCCTGTTCGCGCTCGCCGCGCTGGCGATTGCGCTGGTCGGCCTGCACGCGCTGCTCGCCTACGCCGTCACCCAGCGCACGCGCGAGCTCGGCATCCGCATGGCGCTCGGCGCGCGCCGCGGGCAGATCATGCGCCTGGTGATCGGCCGCGCCGCCTGGTTGGTGGCGATCGGCCTGGCCGCCGGCCTCGCGCTGGCGCTGGCGCTCACCCGCCTGCTCCAAGCCTACCTTTACAAAGTCCGCGCCCGCGACCCCTGGACCCTGGCCGCTGCGATGGCCGCTCTCGCTCTCGCCGCCCTCGCCGCCGCCTGGTTCCCCGCCCGCCGCGCCGCCCGCCTCGATCCGCTCACCGCTCTGCGCGAGGAGTGAGCTTAGGCGCTACTCCGCTCGGGTGTCTCGACTTGTTGAAGAAGCTGAGCTCCCACTCGGCGATCGACACGCCTTCTTGCGTCGCGCGCTCCCGAGCGGCATCCACCCAGAGCCCATACGTCTTCCAGGAGTCGCACTTCGTCCAGGCCCCAAGCTCTCCGCCACCAAGTTCAGCGAGAACCTGCGAATCGAAGGGGCAATGCGGCGGCACGGCGATCTCGCCCCAGCACCAGAGGTATTTCAAATAGAGGCTAAGCGCCTTCTGTGCAACGCCGATGCGGAAGCGCCCGCCCTGAAGAATTGGTGCAAAGCTGGCAGTCAACCCCTCGCTCAACGCTTCGATATTGGCGCGGTGCGCGTACTCTAAAACCAGTCGGCCATAGCCCGGCGCCAGGGCCTCAAGTTCGTGCCGCAGCCTGCAATGCAGTCGCTGCTCCTCGTCTCCCCCCGCCTTCCCGCCGTAGATGCGCGCCCGTTGGAACGCACCGGCCAAGGTGAATTCGAAAAACTCGTCGAGCAGGAATTGCCGCTGCGCGTCGCTAACCATAACCCGCAAAGTATAGCCGCTCACCGCCCTGCGCGAGGAGTGAGCCTACATCAGCAGCGCCTGCATCGGTTGCAGCTCGCGCGTGAACGGGTTGAGCACCAGCCCGAGCTCTTCCAGCGTCACCGTCCCCAGCAGCACCTGGTCGCCCGCCTCGCCTAAAATCACCGGCGTGTGCCCGCCGCCCTGCGGCAGCTCGATCAGGCACTCGGAAACGTCCCGTTCCATCGCCGTCCCGTCGGCCAGCCGGAAGCGCATTCGCCGCCGCGGCGCCAGCCCCACGCGTCGCCAAGCCTCGGGCGGCAAGAACGTGTAGGTCGCCCCGCTGTCCACCAGGAACTCGGCCTCCACGCGTTCGCCGCGCGTCCCGACGACACTCCCCCGGAGGTAAGTAACGCGCATGCCGCCTCCAGCGACAGTATGAGCCCGCCGCCGCTACCGTTCGTTCGCCGCCGCCGCCGCCCGCCCTGGCGCCGGCTGCGGCGCGGCCGCGGCGCGCTGGTACATCAGCGCGTAGCTGGCGATCCAGTGCGTCTCGAGGTAGCCGGCTTGATCCAGCGTCTTATACCCCTGCACCGCGTGGATCGCCGCCAGCCGGCGGAACACGGCGACGCGCGGATCGTTCGCCGGCAGCGCGCCGGCGATGGTCAGCATCGCCGCGGCGCGCGAGAACGCCAGACCGATCAAATGCGACTGCCCCGCCATCTGGCTGGGCTTCATCTGGCTCGCGTCGAACGGTGAGATCAGCGGCCGGAACTTGCGGCTGTAGACCGGCGGCATGAAGCCGTTGAACCACGTCACAAACTGCGCCTGCGGCAGGATATTCGCCATCAGCGCGCCCTCCACCAGGCAGGGCGAGAGGAACGACACGCCTTCCGGCTCGTACGCCGTCGGGCAGTCCCGGTCGTTCGCGTAGAACCGCATCGCGGTGGTCACGATCGCCTGGTGCAGCGCGGTGTCGTGCGCGATCTCGGTGTACTGCAGCATGTTGTCCATGTCGAACGCCGTGTTCGGGTGCACGCCCTGCCGGATCGGCGTCGGCAGGCCGGTGAGATAGCTCGCCAGGTTCTTGGAGAAGAACTGCGCCAGCGGCGCGACGTTCGCCGCCCATTTCTGTGCGTCCGGATCCTTCCAGGTCAGCAGGTCGCCGTACAGCTTCAGCAGCCACGCCTGCCCGTAAGGCCGCTCGAACGCCTTGGCGTGCCGGTAAAACTTCAGCTCGCCCTGGATGTTGCTCTTGCCCAAATGCGCGTTCAGCTTTTCGCGGATCAGCGGCGCGATCGGCAGGTTGGGAAACCGCTTCAGCAGCGTCACCAGCGTCCAGGTGGAGTTCACCGCCGAGTGCCAGTCGTAGCAGCCGTAGAACGCGCGCGTCCTGGCGTAATCCGCCAGCAGATGCGTCGCCCCCGCCGGCTGCCACAAGTACGCCGGAAAGCCGCCGCGCCCGCCCGGCTGCGCCTGCAGGTGATCCAGGCACGACAGCGGGTACGCCGCCAGCGTCATCGCCCGCATCTCGGTCAGCTCCGGCGGCGCTGCCGCCGGCAGTGTCTTGAAGAACGCCTCCACCGTGCGCGCGCGTGCCGCCGGCATCGCCGCCGCCGCCGGCGCGCGCGTCCCCGCGCCTCCGTTGCCCGCCGTGCCGCAGCCCGCCGCCAGCGCTGCCGCGGCGAGAATCGCGATTTCCAATCCCCGTCTCATTCCAGCTCCCATCCCCGGGTCTCCGGTACCGCCAGCGCGCTCGCTGCCGCCAGCGCGAAGGCGATGCCGCAAATCCCGAACGCCCACGCCAGCCCGTGCGTTTCGCCCAGCCCGCCGATGATCAGCGGCGCGAAGGCGCTCAGGCCGCGCGCCAGGTTGTAGGAAACCCCCAGCGCCGTCGCCCGGATGGCGGTGGGGAACAGCTCGCTGCCCAGGATGCCCGAGCCGGTGAAAAATCCGGTCCCGAAAAACGCCACCAGCGACGCCGCCAGCAGGATCGTCCCCGGCTGCCGCGCCGCCGCGAACCACGGCACCAGCGCCGCCGCGATCGCCAGGTACGCCACGATCGTCCGTTTCCGCCCCCAGCGGTCGGCGAACACGCCGAACAGCAGATAGCCCGGCAGCATCCCGCCCAGGTTGAGCACAACCAGGAACGCGGTGCCGCCCATCAGCGCGAACCCGCGCCCGCCCTGCGCCACCGGCAGCATCAGATAGGCCGGCAGCCAGGTGAACAGCCCCCACCAGGCGAACATCCCGAACGTGTTCATCGCCAGCAGCGCCGCCAGGCGCGGCGTCGCCTTGCGCCACAGACCCGCCGCCGGCGCCGGCGGCTGTGCCCGCTGCTGTTTCCACAGCTCCGGCTCCGGCACCCGGCGCTGGATCCAGAACGTCACCAGCGCCGGCAGCACGCCGGCGAAGAACACCCAGCGCCAGCTCGCGTGCGCCAGCACCAGCCCCGCCACCATCGCCGCCAGCGCGTAGCCCACCGCCCAACTGCTCTGCACGATGCCCAGCGCCCGTCCGCGCCAGCTCGACGGCCAGCTCTCGGCCACCAGCGCCGCCCCCGTGTTCCACTCCCCGCCCATGCCCAGCCCCAGCAGGAAGCGCAGCACCGCCAGCATGGTGATCGTGGTCGAGAACCCGCAGGCGAAGGTGAACAGGGAATACGTCAGGATGCTCGCGCTCAGCATCCGCCGCCGCCCGTAGCGGTCGGCGAGCACGCCGAAGACGATGCTGCCCAGCGCCGAGGCGATCAGCGTCAGCGTGTTCAGCAGCCCCGCCGTCGCCTTCGACATCCCGAACGCCGCGATCAGGTGAGCCAGGACGAGCGAGTACAGCATCACGTCGAAGGCGTCGAGCATCCAGCCCAGCCCGGCGGCGGTGAGCGTGCGCCGCTGGCCGGTCGAGGCGTCGCGCCAGCGGAACGCCGCCGGATGCCTGCCCGCTGTCGTGGCGGTCTCCTCCATGATTTCCTACTTCCCGTCCGGCGGCTTCGGCACCGGCGGCTCCGAGCTGGGCAGGATCGGCCGGTTGCGGATCGTCAGCCAGGTCACGCCCGCCGCCGATACGCTCTCGCTGCGATGAATCCGCAGCTTGCCCTGCGCCAGGTACTTGAGGTGCACCATGTCGTAGGCCAGGCCGGCGGAGGCCACCAGGTGCATGTAGGCGCCGTGCGCGGTCTCGTCCGGCGCTTCCGTGTAGCCCTGGTCCCAGGTGATCGCCGGCGTCGTGCCCGGCCCCGCCATGCCGCCGCGCCCCGGCCCCAGCGTGCCCTTGAGCGGCATGTAAATGCGGATGCCGTGCACCAGCGGCTGCTGCATGTTGTCCGGCTGGAACGCCTGCCCCCATTTCTGGTAGCGCTCGTTCATCCGGTTTTCCAGCGGCAGCAGGCCGGGCACGTGGCGCTCGGCGTGCACGATGCGGTCGCGCAGCGCGTAGGTCACCGCCTCGGAGTAGGTGTCCTTGTTGGTGTCGCGGATGTAACCCAGGCTGGTGAACCAGCCGCGCGGAATCCACCAGGTGCGCCCGTTGTTGGCCCCGTCGCGGCTCTGCACCCAGGCGCTGTATTCGCTGAACGGCTGCACCCATTCGTGCGAAGGGTAACCGTGCGGGTTGAGGAAGGCGTCCGGCAGCCACTGTTGCAGCAACAGCCGCCGCGTGCGCGACTCGGGATACACCGGGTCGATCTGCGCCTGGCCCAGCGACACGTCCGCCGCCAGCGCGCCGTGGTAGCCCAGGTGGAGCAGGTTGTCGGGCATGATCTTGGCTTCGATCACGCTCAGCTTGGCGCCGTCCGGGTTGTCGATCGGGTGCAGCACCACGTTCACCTGCCGCAAATACTTCCGCACCGCCGCATCGCTCACCAGCATCTCCGCCAGCCGGTCGATGTGGCTCGTGCTCGAGACCTCGTTGGCGTGCTGCCGCCCCGAGAGCACCAGCCCCGCCTTCAGCGT
>JAKAOE010000091.1 GCA_021823305.1 Acidobacteriota bacterium | reverse complement strand
GATCTGCGGCGCTGGGTGAAGTCGAGCGCCACCGGCTGCGGCGCGGGCGCCGGCGCCGCCGCGGGCGAAGCCGCCGCCGCCGCCGTGGCCGCGCCCGGTGCGGCGACCGTGACGTCGCGTTCGATGCGCGCCAGGAAGGCGCCTTTGTACCAGAGCGTGGCCTGGATCGGTTCGTTGCGCGCCGCGGGCGCGCCGGCTTGGGGCGGCGGCGCGACCAGGCTGAACAGCGCCGGAGTCGAGTCGCCGTGTTCGGGCAGGACGATGCTGGCGGTGTTGCCGCCGTTGCCGGCGAGCTGCAGCGTGCCGGGCAGGACGAGGACGACGTTGATCGTCCATTGGTGGGCGGCGTTGGCGGGCAGGGTGAGTTTGAGCTGGCCGGCGGCGGTGGCCGCACCCTGCAGGATGCGCGTCTGCGGCGCGATCCGCGAGCGGTCGAGCGATACCATCACCGAAAACGTGGTGGCGGGCGCGACGCGGGAGGGCGCCTCGATGGCGGGATAGCGCTTGAGTTCGACCGGTGCGCCGGGGCCGCTGGCTGCGGACTGGGGCGGGTTCACGGCCAGGCCGCGCGTCGCTCCGCCCGCCGCCAGGCCGCGTTCCAACTGCGAGAGCATAGCGGCCCCGGGTTCGGCGGGAACGGGCTTGGCGCCTTCCGGCAGCGGCGCGCCCGGCATGGGCTGCGGGACCGGCGCCGGCGGGGACTGCGGGATGGCTGCCGGTATGGGCATGTCCGGCGCCGGGGTGTATCCCATGCCGGCTGGGCCGGTGGCGCCGGGATAGACCCCGCCCGACATCTCCGGCGCGGACGAGCCGGGCGGAGGCTCGGGCGCCGCCGCCGCGCCAGTGGCGGGTGCACCCATACGGGCGCCTTGTTCGCTCTCCTGCGCCTGCTCGAACTGGCGGCGGGCGGCTTCCGCGGCGGCGCCTTCGATGGCCCGCGCGGCGGCCTTGGGCGCCGGCGCCTCCGCGGGCGCTATGCTGGTCGCCACGCCGGCGCCGAATCCGGCCGAGGCGACGCTGCCGCGCCCGGCGGGCGCCTGCGCCGGTTCGGGCGCCGGGGCCGACGGCATGGGCAGGCGGGCGGCCGCCGGTGGCGGCGGCGGCTGGGCCTGCCGGCGCAGGAAAATGGTGAGCAGGCAAGCCGCCGCCAGTACCCCGGCGAGCGCGAGCAGGAACCAGCGCAAGTGACGATGCTTCATGATCGCGGTCTAACCATCCATTGCGGCAAGTATACCGATCCGGATTAGCTGCGGGGAGCTTGCTTGACATCGGCGATCGGCCCGCGGGAAGGTTGGATCATGAAAGACAACTCCGCTGCCTTGGCGGCGAATGCGGCCGATGCGCGCCATACCGTCGAGGGCGTGATGACGCCGGGATTGCGTATCCTCGGCCTCGGCCTGGCCGGTGTGGTGGTGATGGGCGCCGGCTTGGGGGTGTGGCGCGCGGTCACCAGCGCGGCGCCGGCGCGGGAGGCGGCGGTGGGCGGGCTGCTGCTGGCGGAAACCGCCTTCTGCGCTGCGCTGGTGCTGCTGGGCAGCGTGGTTGAAGGCTTCGGCAGCGGACTTTCGCTGGGCACGCGCTGGCCCTACACCCGCAACATCGTGGCGTTGATGCTGCGCGGCGATCCGGAGGCGGCGCACCGCATTCTGGCGACCGCGGTGGGCGTGGCGGCGCTCGCGCTGGCCCTGCTGGCGCCGGGCGCGGTGAGCTTCGGCGGCCTGGCGCTGATCGCGGCCACCGCGCTGCTGGGCATGGGCACGCTATACGTGCTGGCGGGACGATTGCCCGCCGTCGTCCATGGCCTGCATGGCCTGCTCGCCTACCTGGTGTTCCTGAATTATCTGGTGGGCATCGTGCGGCCCGACATGGGCCTGCCGCGCTACCTGGACGGCACGATCGCGCTGCACTCGGTGCTCTTCGCCGTCCTGATGGGCGGCATGGTCACCGGGCAGCGCGGATTCGGCCGGGCGATCGAGGCGTTTCTCCGTCCGCGGCGCGCCGCGCAATGGGTGTTTATCGTGCACGGATTCGCGGCGCTGCTGGTGATCGGCACGCTGGGATGGCTGAGCGGCATCTACCCGGTGGCGTTCGGGCTGGCGCTCGCGCAGGCCGCGGTGGGCTTCTTCCTCTTCCACGGCGTCAACCTGCGCCCCAAGGCGCCCGGCGCGATCGTGCTGTTTCACCAGTGCATGGCGCTGCTGATCACGCTCGCCGTCGTGTTCCGCTGGCACTAAAACCGTCCGCGCGGTTCAGCGGCCGGCGAGCTTCTTGATGAGTTGAATCTGCCCGGCGTGGTAGATGGCGTGGCAGCCCAGGCCGAGCACCTGGTTGAAGACCTCGGTTTCGGGCAGCGCCGCTTGCACCGTGCCGGCGCCGAGGCCGGCGGCGAGCGCGACGGCGGCCCGCTGCTGTGCGGCCAATTCCGCGGTGATCTGCTCCCAGCTCGGGCCGGCCTCGGGGGAGAGCGGGAACCAGTCCTCTCCCTCCGTCAGGAAGGGGCCGGGGGGCGTGCCGGTGAGGCGCCCGCGCACGACGTGGATCCAGTAGGCGACGTGCAGCGTGATCTCGGCGATGTTGTGCCGCCCGGGCGCCGGGCGAAACATCGCCAGCTCCGGCGTGACGTCCGCGATGGCGGCCTTGAGGTCGGGTCCGTGCCAGGCGCCGGGCCCGTAGCCCTCGTTCAGTAACCGCTCCAGCAGAGCGGAAGGGTCAAGTTGTGGCACAGCTCAGTGTACCCGGAGCGCGCGCCGCGCCGTTCACGCCCCGCCCGCCGCCGGCTCGTGCTGACGCCGGCCGTGCAACCGTGGGACAATTGGCTGGACGCGGCCGCAGCGCGCCACGCGCGTCGCGCGGCCTCCGGCGTAACGGGCGGGACGGTAGCTCAACTGGTAGAGCATTGCCCTTTTAAGGCAAGGGTTCTGGGTTCGAGTCCCAGCCGTCTCACCACTCTGGTTTAAGCGGAGCGCGGGAACAGGAGCGGCGGCGCAATGGCGGCGGAAGCGAAGATCGCATGGTGGCGGGCGGCGGCGGCGGCGGTGGCGGCGCTGATCGCGGTGGTGGCGCTGATGATCGCCACCAACCAGCTGCTGGTGGCCGATCTGCGTGTGCTGGCCGTGGGCACGGCCGCGTTCGCGGCGGTGACGTTGCCGTTGGCGGCGCTCTGGCACGGGCTGGGCGGCTACCTGTGCGCGGCGCTGGCGCGCGACTCCCCCCTGGCGGCGGTGGAGGTGGTGATCCTGGGTTTCGCGATGATGGCGGGCTCGGTGGTCAACACCTGGACCATCGTGCCGCCGTGGTACTCGCTGGCGATGCTGGTGCTGGCCCCGGTCTGCCTCTGGCTGGGCACGCGCGCCCACCTGCGCCGGCGTGCGGCCGCGCGGCCGGCCGCGGCCTGAGCGGGTTGCAGTCCGCCGCTCCGCCCGAGTCTAGGGTGCGGCGATGACCACGCGGTGGGCGGCGGGGCCGAGCGAGTTCAGCTCGGTGTCGCTGAACCCGGCGTGGTGCAGCATGGCCTCCAGCTGCGAGTAGGTGTAGGTGTCGCCGGCGGGGGTGTTGGCCAGCATGATCAGGGCGAAGAGGGCGGCGCGCGGCGGCGCCAGCCGGTCTTCGTCCGGGATGAAGTCGAGGATCGCCACCTCGCCCTGGCTGGCGGGCTCGTCGCGCACCGCGGCGCGCACGCGCTTCAGCAGGGCTTCGCAGGTGGGGATGTCGAAGTGATGCAGGAAATTGGGCAGCAGCACCCAGTCGTAATCCCGGCCCAGGTCCACCTCGAAGGCGCTGCCGGGAATCTTGTGCCAGCGGTCGGCGACGCCGGCGCGGGCGGCGTTCTCGGCGGCGACGTTGAGCACCGCCGGCCAGTCAAGGGCGTAGACCTCGGCATGGGGGTTGCGCTGCGCCATGGCGATGCCGAACATGCCGTGGCCGGCGGCGATGTCGAGCACCTTGCAGGGCGCCACCGCGCGCGGCAGCAGCAGCTCGGCCAGCGCTTGGGCGGGCATGCGCTGCATGCTGGCCATGTTGCGGGCGAAGTTGACCCACACCTCACTGTCGGGTGTGTGGGCCGGATCGGGGCCGAGCGCGCTGCCGCCGATGCGCGCGGCTTCGGCCAGCCGGTTGAAGCCCTCCAGCTGCCGCTCGGAGGTGAGAAAGTCGGCGACCGCGCCCATGTAGGCGGGCGAATCGCGGCGCAGGAAGGCCTCGCTGTCAATCGTGAGCCGGTACTGGCCGTTGTGCTTGTGTAGCAGGCCGATCACCGCCAGCGCGTCGGCCAGGATGCGCGCGCCGCGCTCGCTGCAGGCGCAGGCGGCGGCCAGCTCGGCCGGCGTCTGCGCGCCCTTGCCGATCTGGGTGAACAGGTCCAGCTCGAGCGCGGCCTTGAGCAGCGCGGTGAGCTGAAAGCCGCTCAGCGGCTGCAGGAACAACTCGGGCGAGGGCGTGGGAGTGGCGGATTGGGGATCTTCGGGCATCTTTCCTCTCAGCCCGAATTATAGAGGACCCTAGCCCAAGTTTTCGCCGTAAATCCACGCCAGCAGCCATTGCGCGCCGCTGAAGACCAGGCCGAGCAGCAGCGTGGCCGCGGCGCCGTCGAGGAAGGCGCGCAGCGGTCCGCGCAACAACTGGGCGGCTGTGTCGGCGAGGCCGCTCATGGCAGGCAGAGTGCGGCGGCGCCGGCGATGCCGGCTTCGGCGCCGTAGCGGGCGACGCGCAGCGGAATCTGGCCGGCGCGCTGGTTGATGGTCCAGTCGAGCATGCGCTTGCGGATGAGCGGGAACCACTGGCCGAAGAGCGCGCCCATGCCGCCGCCGAAGATGATGACCTCGGGTTCGAGCAAGTCCACGATGTTGCCCAGCCAGATGGCGTACCACTCCGCCGTCTGGCGCAGCGCCGCCTCAGCCACCGGATCGCCGGCCTTCCAGGCTGCGGCCACGGCTTCGCCGGTGATGGCGGCAGGACGGCCGCCGGCGGCGGCGATCAGCTTGCGGGCCTTGCCCGGCTGGCGCCGCGCCAGCGCGCGGGCGCGCTTGGCGAGCGCCGGACCCGACGCCAGCGCTTCGATGCAGCCGCGCTTGCCGCAGCCGCAGCGCACGCCGCGCCAGTCCACCGAGACGTGGCCGCCCTCGACCGCGGCGCCGGTGCGGCCGTGATAGATGCGGCCGTCGAGCACCAGGCCGGCGCCCACGCCGGTGCCCAAGGTGGCGTAGAAGACGGCGCCGAACCCGCGCCCCGCGCCCCAGCGGGCCTCGGCCAGGGCCGCGGCGTTGGCGTCGTTGTCGAGCTTGACCGGAAGCCGCAGCTGGCGTTGCGCCGCCGCCGCCAGGCGGAAATTGCGCCAGCAGGGCAGATTGGGCGGGTTGAGCACGATGCCGCGGCGGGGATCGAGCGGGCCGGGGCTGCTGATGCCCGCCGCCTGGGCAGGGCGGCCGTTGAGCGCCGCGCCGGCGGCGGCGAGCACGGCCTCCAAGCCGGCCCGGGCGCTGCCGCGGCTGTTCATGGGCACGCGCGCTTGCGCCAAAATGCGGCCCTGGGCCGACACCAGGCCGGCGGCGACCTTGGTCCCGCCGATGTCCACACCCAAATAGAGCGGAGCGCTTTCCATGCTCGGAGTATACTTTCGGCGTCCAGCGGAAGGAAACGGGGAACGACTATGAACGCTGCCCTCCTGGGTTTGTTGATCCTGATCGTTGCCGGCGTCGCCAACGGCAGCTTCACACTGCCGATGAAGTTCACGCATGCCTGGGCGTGGGAGAACACCTGGCTGATCTACACCGTCTGGGCGCTGGTGGTTTTTCCGCCGCTGCTGGCGACGCTGACGGTGCCGCACCTGGGCGCGATCTACGCCTCGCCGGGAGCGGCGTCGCTGGCTTGGATCGTCGCCGCCTGCGGCTTCGGCTGGGGCGTGTCGCAGATCTTCTTCGGCTTGGCGGTGGATAGCGTCGGGATGGCGATCGCCTTCGCGGTGATCCTCGGGCTTTCGGCGGCGGTCGGCAGCCTGGAGCCGCTATTGCGGCGGAATCCGGCGGCGCTGTTCCAGCCGCTGGGGTTGCAGGTGCTGGGGGGCGTGGCGCTGGTGCTGGCGGGCGTCGGCATCTGCGCGGTGGCGGGCAAGCGGCGCGAGGCGGCGCAACATGCCGCGGCCGGCGAGGCGGCGGGCGGGGCGGGCGCGGCCGCGGCGCCGGCGCGCAAGGCGTCGCTCGCCGTGGGTCTGGTCTATTGCCTGATCAGCGGCGTGGGCTCGGCGCTGGTGAACATCGGCTTCACCGAAGGCGCGCCACTGCAGCAGTTGGCGCGCGGCCAGGGAGCGGCGGCGCTGTGGGCGCCCAACGTCATCTGGCTGCCGCTGATGTTGGCCGGCGGCGTGCCCGGCTGGATCTACTGCAGCTATCTGGTGAGGAAGAACCGCACCGCGCCGCGTTTCCAGCGCCCCGGCACGGGGATGTATTGGTTGCTGGCCGGCGTCATGGGCCTGCTCTGGTTCGGCTCGACGGTGCTCTACGGCATCGGTGCGGGCGAGCTGGGCAGCTTAGGCACGGTGCTGGGTTGGCCGGTGTTCATGTCGCTGATCGTGATCACCGCGGCGGTGCACGGCCTGCGGACCGGCGAATGGAAGGGCAGCCGCGGCCCGGCGCGCATCCAGGCGCTCGGGCTGGCGGTGCTGGTGCTGGCGATCGTGGTGCTGTCGCGCGCCTAGGAGGTGGGCGCTGGTAGCCGTCGCCTTCGCCCTGAACATGGCCACGATCGTTATCCGCCTTTTTTGAAGGTTTCGTTGCTGGGGGGGCGAATTGTCGCCAGCCTCGGCCGGTCGAGCGGGCCGGGCGGGTTTCGCCGGTCGGGATTGGTATCCGCGTCCGGTTGCGGCCTTGCAGGCGGCGGCGTTGGTCGCTGCGAAGGGGTTTTACTTTCCGCAGGATCCGCGTTGGTGCGCGGTACCATGCACTGAGTATAATCCGCGCCGCCGCGGAATTCATTCCTGCCGCAGGGCGATGGTGGGGTCCACGCTGGCGGCGCGCCGGGCGGGGAGGTAGCTGGCGAGCGCGGCGACGGCGAGCAGCAGGGCGACGGCGGCGGCGAGGGTGGCAAGATCGCCGGGGTGCACGCCGTAGAGGTCGCTGGCCAGCAGGCGGCCGGTGACGACGGCGCCGGCCAGGCCCAGGGCGGCGCCGATCGCGGCTAGCGCCAAGCCGCGG
>JAKAOE010000090.1 GCA_021823305.1 Acidobacteriota bacterium | reverse complement strand
AACCTGATCGCCGAAAAGGCCGCCGTGCCCGAGCTCATCCAGGCCGACTTCCAGCCCGAAGCCATCGTCGCCTGGGCGCGGCGCCTGCTCAACGAAGGCGAGGAACGCCGCCGGATGGAGGCCGACCTGGCGGAGGTGCGAACGCGGCTGGGCTCGCCCGGCGCCATCGACCGCGCCGCGCAGGAAGTCGAAGAAGCCTTGCTGGTGTAGTGGCCCCGAGGCGGTACCCGCCGGCCCGCTAAGCCTCGTCTATACTTGAGATGAGCATGTCCCGCCTGCGAATTTTTGGGGCGCTGTTGCTGCTCGGCGCCGCGGCTGCGGCGCAAGGCGTGCCGCCCCCGCCCAAGATCATGCGCCCCGCACCGGTCGCGCCAGTTGCGCCCGCGCCGCTGCCGGCGCTGCCCGCCGGCCCCAAGCTGCCCTTCACCGTCAGCCATTACAACCTCAAGCTCACGTTTAATTTTCCTCAGCATCTTCTGGACGTGGTGGCGCAAGTCGCCATGACAGCGCAGTCGGAAGTCTCCACCGCCTCCTTCCGCCTCAACCAAAACCTCGTGGTCGCCTCCGTCACCGACGCCACCGGCGCCTCGCTTGCACCGGTGCGCCAAGGCGATCAGGTGCTGGTCACCTTTCCGGCGCCGCTGAGCAGCGGCGCCAACGCCACGCTGACTTTCCATTACGCCGGCCCCTTGGCCGACGCCCGGCTGAGCCCCATCAACGGCATCCGCACCGCCTACGTCGGCCCCGACGGCGCCTTCCTCCTCTACCCCGGCGAGTGGTTCCCGATGGTGGGGTACGACACCAACCGCTTCACCGCCACCATCACCGCCACGCTGCCCTCCACCCTGGCCATGATCGCCAGCGGCAACGCCGCCACCACGCCCAGCGGCGGCGGCGACCAGGTCACCTACGTCTACCGCCAGCAGCACGCCAGCTTCCCCGGCTCCGTCATCGTCACGCCGCTCAAGCCACAGACGTTCCAGGATGCGGGCTTCACCACCCACTTCTACTTCAACCCCGATGTGCCCGCGGCGCTCACCGCCCAGTACGCCACCCACGCCGCCAATATCGCCGCGTTCCTCACCGATACCTTCGGCACGCCACCGCTGAACTCGCTCAATTTCGTCGAGCTGCCCTCCGACGCCCTGCCCTCCTTCAGCTCCCCCGGCCTCATCGTCCTTTCCAGCAGCTCGATCGGCGGCAGCGTGGACGACAACCTGCTCGTGGACGAGATCGCCCAGCAGTGGTTCGGCATCATGCTCAGCCCGGCCACCCTCGACGACGCCTGGCTGCAGTACGGCGCCGCCCGCTTCGCCGAGTCGCTCTACATCCAGAAAACCCAGGGCAACGCCGCCTGGCACGCGCTGATCACCGAGCTCGAGGTCGGCGCGCTCAGCTATCCCCAGACCGCGCTCAGCGACTCCAGCCAGTTGTACGTCTTCTCACCCCAGTTCCAGGACCTCAACTACGACAAGGGCGCGCTGCTCTTCCACATGCTGCGCTGGCAGCTCGGCGACCAGCCCTTCAACGACGCGCTGCGCTCGCTGGTCAACACCTACGCCTGGCAGCCGGTCAGCACCGCCCAGTTTGAACAGGCGATCGGCAAGAGCACCGGCACCGACCTGCGCGGCTTCTTCAGCCAGTGGTACACCGGCACCGCGGTGCCCAAGTTCACCAACCAGTGGACCATCTACCGCCTCGGCAGCGGTGGCTATCGCGTGACCGGCTCCATCCAGCAGAACCTCGACCTGTTCAACATGCCGGTCGAGGTGAGCATCATCACCGACGGCGCCACCGTCACCCGCACCATCCCCGTCTCCGGCAGCAGCAGCGACTTCAGCATCAATACCGCCGGCCGGCCGGAGAAGGTCGTGGTGGATCCCAACGACTGGATCCTCAAATCCAATTCCGAGCTTGAGCTGCGCGTCGATCTCTCGCGCGGCGACAACCTGGTCGCCGCCAGCGATTTCCCCGACGCCATCAAGCAGTACGAGGCCGCGCTCAAGCTCAACCCCATCAGCTCGCTCGCCCATTACCGCCTGGCCGAAGCCTACTATCAGGAGCAAAACTGGCAGAACGCCGCCGATGAGTACCGCCAGGCGATCAACGGCGACCTGAACCCCAAGTGGGTGGTGGTCTGGAGCCACATCCAGTTGGGCAAGATCTTCGACCTCACCGGCCAGCGCGACCGCGCCGTCAATGAATACGAGCTCGCGCTCCAGACCCACGACGATACCAACAACGCCCAGCAGATCGCCCAGCAGTACCTCAAGAGCCCGTACAAGACCGGCGCCAGCGCCGGCAATTAGCCCGATCCCCCGCCCCCATGAGCGACTGCCTCTTCTGCCGCATCGTCGCCGGCGAGATTCCCGCGCGCAAGGTTTATGAGGACGAACGCCTGTTCGCCTTCGAGGACATCAAGCCGGGCGCGCCCACGCACATTCTGATCGTCCCCAAGCGCCACCTCGCCGGCTTGGCCGAAGCCGCGGACGGCGACGCCGCCCTGCTGGGCGAGCTGCAACTGCGCGCCGCCGCCCTGGCCCAAGCCCGCGGCCTGCACGGCGGCTACCGCACCGTGGTCAACGTCGGCCCCGACGCCGGCCAGAGCGTCTTCCATCTCCACCTCCATCTCCTCGGCGGCCGCCCGCTCGCCTGGCCGCCCGGCTAACCCCGCGCGCGCGAGCCCGGACGCTTGACGCGCCTGCCACGCTGACATAGATTCTCTATGTCATGCGTCCCGGCGAATTCCGCCCGGCACTCTCGCCCTGCTGATCCTGCGCACGCTCGAGCGCAGCGATGCCCCGCTGCACGGCTTCGAAATCGCCAACGTCATCCAGAGCCGTTCCGACGATGTGCTGCGCGTCGAGGAGGGCTCGCTTTATCCCGCGCCGCAGCGCCTGCTGCTGAAGGGCTGGATCGCCGGCGCCTGGGGCGTGACCGCTGGCGGAGCTGGGCCGGCGCCGCCCTCCTGCTCTGGCGGCGGCCGCGCTCGCCGCCGCCTGGCTCCCCGCCCGCCGCGCCGCCCGCGCCGATCCGCTCGCGGCCCTGCGCGAGGAGTAGACGTCCGCAAGATGCGCGGCAGTGACTTGTCAGTGACCCCGGTCATGGATGAAATCCCCGCTGCGGCCGCATAATTTCTCCAGGGGGTGCTGCAGGTGCCACTCAGACCCGGCGATTTGACGCCGGTGGTGGATTTAACCCAAGGCATGGGCGCTGGCCCGGTGCGCAGCCAGCGGCCGCTTTATCTGGACCTGCTGCCGCCCTGCAATCACGCCTGCCCGGCCGGCGAAAACATCCAGGCGTGGTTGGATCTGGCGCAGGCCGGCCGCTACCGCGCCGCCTGGGAGATGTTGGTGCGCGACAACCCCATGCCGGCGGTGCATGGCCGCGTCTGCTACCACCCCTGCGAAAAGTCCTGCAATCGCGGCGAGTTGGATGCGGCGGTCGCCATCCACGCGGTGGAGCGCTTCCTCGGCGACCTCGCGGCCCGCGAAGGCTGGCCCTATAGAATCGACGCCCCGCCCAGCGGCAAGCGGGTCCTGGTGATCGGCGCCGGCCCCAGCGGCCTCTCCGCCGCCTACCATCTGGCGCGCCTCGGCCACAGCGTCGAGATCCGCGAAGCCGGGCCGGTGGCCGGCGGCATGATGCACTTCGGCATTCCCGCCTACCGCCTGCCCCGCGCCGACCTGATGAAGGAGGTGCGGCGCATCGAGGCGATGGGGGTCGCGATCACGCTCAACCACAAGGTGGACGACGTGCTCGCCGAACAAGCCGCGGGCCGCTTCGACGCGGTCTTCATCGCCATCGGCGCCGGCGTCGCCAAACACGTGGACATCCCCGCGCGCGACGCCGTCCGCGTGCTGGATGCGGTCGCGCTGCTGCACGACGTCAAGCAGGGTTCGCCGCCGCTGCTGGGCCGCCGCGTGGTGATCTACGGCGGCGGCAACACCGCGGTGGACGCCGCCCGCACCGCCGCCCGCCTCGGCGCCGAGGACACGTTGATCGTCTATCGCCGCGACCGCAGCCACATGCCGGCGCAGGCCTTCGAGGTGGACGAGGCGCTGGAAGAGGGCATCAAAGTCAAGTGGCTGAGCACGATCAAGCACATCACCGGCTCCGATCTCACCGTGGAACGCACCGAGCTCGACGCCAGCGGCCGCCCGCAGCCCACCGGCGTCTTCGAAACCCTGCAGGCCGACGCCGTCATTCTGGCGGTGGGCGAAGCCACCGATAGCGGCTTCCTGCGCCAGGTTCCGGGCATCGAGTTCGCCGAGGACGGCATCGTCAAAGTCGGCCCCAACATGATGACCGGCCACGCCGGCATCTTCGCCGGCGGCGACATGGTGCCGGGCGAGCGCACCGTCACCGCATCGGTCGGCCATGGCAAGCGCGCCGCCCGCCACCTCGACGCCTGGCTGCGCGGCGCCGCCGCCGCCGAAGCCGCCCGCCCGGACGTGGCCGCCTTCGGCATGCTTCACCTCCCCGCCTACACCGACGCCGAGCGCAGCGCCCAGCTCCGGCTCGCCGCCGCCGAGCGCGTCCGCGGCTTCGACGAGGTGGTCGCCGGCCTCGACGAAAAGCAGGCGCGCTACGAGGCGCAGCGCTGCCTCTCCTGCGGCGTCTGTTACGAATGCGACAACTGCTTTGCCGCCTGTCCCGAGCAGGCCATCCTCAAGCTCGGGCCCGGCAAACGCTACCGCTTCGATCTCGCCCGCTGCACCGGCTGCGCCGAGTGCTATCAACAATGTCCCTGCAGCGCCATCTCGATGATCCCGGAGCCGCGCGAGGTGCCGCGGTGACCCGCCAGGCCGCCCTGGACGGCAACACCGCCGTCGCCCGCGTCGCCTACCGCGTCAACGAGGTCTGCGCCATCTTCCCCATCACCCCCTCCTCGACCATGGCCGAGCTCGCCGACGAGTGGTCGGCCGAAGGCGTGGCCAACATCTGGGGCAACGTGCCCGTGGTGCAGGAAATGCAGAGCGAGGGCGGCGCCGCCGGCGCGGTGCACGGCGCGCTGCAGGCGGGCGCGATGACCGCCACCTTCACCGCCTCGCAGGGCCTGCTGCTGATGATCCCCAACATGTTCAAGATCGCCGGCGAGCTGACGCCCACCGTCTTCCACGTGGCGGCCCGTTCCATCGCCACCCAGGCGCTTTCGATCTTCGGCGATCACTCCGACGTCATGGCGGCGCGGTCCACCGGCTTCGCCCTGCTCGCCTCCGGCTCGGTGCAGGAGGCGCAGGATGCGGCGCTGATCGCGCAGATCGCGACGCTCGCCTCGCGTATCCCCTTCCTGCACTTCTTCGACGGGTTCCGCACTTCGCACGAGGTCAACACGCTGGCGCTGCTCGAGGACGACGACCTGCGCGCCCTGCTCGACGACGATCTCGTCCGCGCCCATCGCGCCCGCGCCCTGAACCCCGAGCATCCCTTCATCCGCGGCACCGCGCAGAATCCCGACACCTTCTTCCAGGCGCGCGAAACCGTCAACCGCTTCTACGCCGCCGTGCCCGCCATCCTGCAGGACGCGATGGACCGCTTCGCCGCCCGCACCGGCCGGCAGTACCGCCTGTTCGAATACGACGGCCCCGCCGACGCCGAACGCGTCCTGATCGTCATGGGCTCGGGCGCCGAGACCGCCCGCGCCGCCGCCGCGCGCCTCTGCGCCGCCGGAGAGAAGGCCGGCGTACTGCAGGTGCGTCTCTTCCGCCCCTTCTCCGCCGCACACCTGCTCGCGGCGCTGCCGCCCACTTGCCGCGCCGTCGCCGTCCTCGACCGCACCAAGGAACCGGGCGCGCCCGGCGAGCCGCTCTACCTCGACGTGGTCGAGGCGCTCGCCCAGGCCGCCGCCCGCGGCGAGCGCGCGCCCGCCCCCCGCGTCATCGGCGGCCGCTTCGGCCTCTCCTCCAAGGACTTCACCCCCGCCATGGCCAAGGCGGTCTTCGACGAGCTGCGCAAGCCCGGCCCCAAGAACGGCTTCACCGTCGGCATCACCGACGACGTCACCTACACCAGCCTCGCCGTGGACCCTGATTTCACCGCCGAGCCGGACGAAACCGTCCGCGCCATCTTCTACGGCCTCGGCTCCGACGGCACCGTCGGCGCCAACAAGAACAGCGTCAAGATCATCGCCGAGGACGCCGGCCTCTACGCCCAGGGCTACTTCGTCTACGACTCGCACAAATCGGGCGCCCAGACCGAATCTCACCTGCGCTTCGGCCCGCGCCCGATCCGCGCCCCCTACCTGATCGCTTCCGCCCACTTCATCGGCTGCCACCAGTTCCACTTCCTCGAACGCCGCGACGTGCTCAAAGCGGCCGCCGACGGCGCCACCTTCCTGCTCAACAGCCCCTTTGGCCCCACCGAGGTCTGGGACCATCTGCCCCGCTCCGCGCAGGAGCGCATCCTCGAGCGCCGGTTGCGCTTCTTCGTGATTGACGCCTCCCGCGTCGCCCAGGACGCCGGCCTCGCCGGCCGCACCAACTCGGTGTTGCAGACCTGCTTTTTCGCGCTCTCCAACGTGCTGCCGCGCGAGCGCGCCATCGCACAGATCAAGGCCGCGATCCGCAAAAGCTACGGCGCCAAGGGCGAGGCCGTGGTCCAGCAGAACTTCCGGGCGGTGGACGCCGCCTTGGCGCACCTGCACGAGGTCGCCGTCCCGCCCGCCGCCACCAGCCAGTTTGACCGCCTGCCCGCCGTGCCCGCCGCCGCGCCCGCCTTCGTGCGCGAGGTCACCGCGCGCATGCTCGAGGGCCGCGGCGACGAAATCCCGGTCAGCCTGATGCCGCCCGACGGCACCTTCCCCTCCGGCACCGCCGCCTGGGAAAAACGCAATGTGGCCGACGACGTCGCCGCCTGGCGCGCCGACCTGTGCGTGCAGTGCGGCCAGTGCGGCTTCGTCTGCCCGCACAGCGTCATCCGCTCGAAATACTTCAACCAGGCCGAGCTCGCCGCCGCGCCGCCCGCGTTCGCCTCCGCGCCGGTCAACGCGCGCGGCTATCCCGACGTGCGCTTCACGCTCCAGGTCTACGTCGAGGACTGCACCGGCTGCGGCCTCTGCGTCGAGGCCTGCCCATCGGTCAGCCCCGCCGATCCCGCCGTCAAGGCCATCAACCTCGCCCCCAAGCGCCCACTGCTCGAGGCGGCCCGCGCCCACCTCGCCTACTTCGAGCGCCTGCCCTGGA
>JAKAOE010000089.1 GCA_021823305.1 Acidobacteriota bacterium | reverse complement strand
GATCTGAGGACGCGTTCCTGCCGCCGCATCGTGAGCTGCACCGCGGCGTCGCGTTCGGCCAGGCGTTCGAGCAGCCAGAAGCCGCTCACTCCCGCCGCCGCCACCACAATCACCAACGCCGCCGCCGCTGTGGTCAGAATGCGTCGGCCGTGGGCGGTGATGCGGCGCATACCGTTCCAGCGTTCGTTCCGCCAGCTCAGCCACAGGCCCACGCCCAGCGCCAGCAGGCCGATGCCGCTGTGCAGCGCCGTGCGGGTCATGCCGTGGACATCGAACAGCATGTCGAAGCGCAGGATGTAGCCGACGATGCCGGTCGCCGCGGTCAGCACCACCAGACCGGTGAGTGTGCGCACGACATAGGCGCCACGCCGGGTGTGAGTGAGCGGCACCACAAGAATGGCGATGGCGAAGAGCAGGAACCCGACGCACGTAATGGGCGAGATGCGGCCGGGATAGATATCCGACTCGTGCAGCCAGGCGTGAAGCTGCGGCCAGTCCACGCCCAGGTTCCGGCCGGTGAGGTTTTCGACCAAGGCGGCGCCGTTCAAGGCGATCACCGGCAAGGTGCCCAGCCAGCGCCAGCCCAGAAGCGCCAGTCCGGAAAAGACGAAGCTGATGGCGGTATTGACCACCATGGCGTCGTTCATGCCGTGGCGAAGCTGGACAATGAACTGGCTGTGAACGGCATAGCCGGACAGCACCACGGCGCCGAGCGCGATGGCGCCAAGGCCAACCCAGTCCGACGCCCGTCGTGGGAACCGGTCCATAGGGACTTAAGATGGGCGATTGGCGATTTGCGCTACTTCCCGGGTTTGGGCTTGGGCTGCGGAATCCGGGGCGCGAAGCCGCGCTTGTACACCAGGATGGTACGGCGATAACTGAGGACGATGACGCCGTCCTGGTTGAAGCCGACGGTGCGAATCTCGACCAGCCCCTGGTGCGGCCGCGACTTGGATTCGCGTTTGGCGAGAATCTCGGTTTGGGCGTAGATGGTGTCGCCCTCGAACACCGGCGCGGGCAGGCGCACCTCGTCCCAGCCGAGGTTGACGGCGTTGCGCGAGATGTCGTTCACCGACAAACCGGTGACCAGCGCCAGCGTGAAGGTGGAGTTCATCAAAGGTCGCTTGAATTCGGTCTGCGCCGAATAGACGACATCGAAATGGATGGGGTTGGTGTTGGCGGTGAGCAGCGTGAACCAAGTGTTGTCGGTCTGGGAAACGGTGCGGCCGATGGGGTGGCGCAGGATGGCGCCGGCCTCGAAATCTTCGTAGCAGCGGCCGGCGCCGCCGGGGTCGGGAGAGGAGCTAGGCATGGGTCGGGCTTTCTTGATCGGCCTGGCGGCAGAGGGCGGCGCGTTCGGTGACGGCGCGCGCCAGGCGGACGTTGGCGGCGTCGATCATTTTGCCGTCCAAGCTGGCCGCGCCGCGGCCCTCGGCGGCCGCGGTGGCGTAGGCCGCGAGCACGCGCTCGGCTTGGGCCAGGGCCTCGGGTGAAGGGGTGAAGACCGCGCGCGCCGCCTCCAACTGGGCGGGATGGATGCATTGCTTGCCATCGAACCCCAGCGCGCGGGCGATGCGGCAGGAGCGCTCGAAGCCGGCGGCATCGCGGAAGGCGGCGTAGGGGCCGTCGAGACAGCGCAGGCCGTGGGCGCGGGCGGCCGCCACGATGGCCGCCATGGGCGCATGCCAGCGGTGGCCGGGATAGAGGGCATCGTACTCGTCGAAGTCGCCGATGCCGCTGGAGGGCATCTGCATCGCGGCGGCGAAGTCGCCGGGCCCGAAGATCAGCGCCTCCAGACGCGGCGACGCGGCGGCGATCTCGCGCGCATAGACGAAGCCGCGGGCGTTCTCGATCTGCGCCTCGATGCCGATGCCGCCGCCGTCGCGCCCGAGGCCGTGTGCGGCTTCGATTTGCGTCAGCAGGCGGTCCACGAACTCCACGTCGCCGGGGCCCGATGTTTTGGGCAGCATCACCAGATCGAGCCGGCTGCCGGCGGACTCCACCACTTCGACCAGGTCGCGGTAGGCCCACGGCGTGTCCAGCCCGTTGATGCGAAACAGACGCAGGCGGCGGCCGAAGTCCAACTCCCGCAGCGCCGCCGCGGTCACCGCGCGGGCGGCGGCCTTGTCTTCGGCGGGCACGGCGTCTTCCAGGTCCAGGCAGACGGCGTCGGCCGCCGCCCGCGCGGCCTTCTCGATCATGCGCCGGTTGTTGCCGGGCACGAACAAGAGCGTGCGTTCCAGCCGCTGCGGGACAGGCATAAGCACAATTATGAGTCAAGTCCCCGCTTGCCGGAGGTGACCGGAGCCACACGCAGGACGGCGCTGCCGTACGCCTCGCCACCGGGTTTGTGCCGGCAGCGGTCTCTAGTGGATCGGCGGGGGCGCGGGCGGCAGCGCCAGGTTGCGGTAGATCTTCCACGACCCGTCGGGGCGGCGCATCCAGACGGTGAGATACTGCCCGCGGATGGAGCGGCCACCCGCGAAGGTGGCGCTCGCCTCGCCCCACTCGTAAACGAAGGCGCCGCGACGCACCGCGCCCTGGCTCACCACCGTGGCCGATTGCGCATGCCCGAGTTGGGCCAGGCGCGCCCGGGTGGCGCGCAGGATGGCGGCCCGGCCGTGCCGGCAAGCGCCGTCAGGTCCGCAGTCAAGTCCGTCCCGGGTGTAGCTGGAGGCGATCAGCGCCGCGTTGCCTGTTTCCATACCGCGGCTCCAGGCGCGATTGCCGGCAGCAATCCACTTGCGGGCGCCGGCGCCGATGGCGGGCGATTGCGAGCAGGCTGCGGCAGCCACGGCCGCCAGCAGCAGAGCCACATTGCGTACCTTCATCCACGCACCTCCAGGACGGTCAATACGAACGCGGCAGGCCGAGCACGTGCTCGGCGAGGTAGGCCAGGATCAGGTTGGTCGAGACCGGCGCCACCTGGTAAAGCCGCGTTTCGCGGAACTTGCGCTCAATGTCGTAGTCGGCCGCGAAACCGAAGCCGCCGTGGGTTTGCAGGCAGACGTTGGCGCATTCCCAGGAGGCGTCGGCGGCGAGCAGCTTGGCGGTGTTGGCGCCGGCGCCGGCGGGCTCGCCGCGGTCGAAGCGGGCCGCCGCTTCGTAGCGCATCAGATCGGCGGCCAGCAGGTTGGCATATGCGCGCGCGATGGGGAACTGTACGCCCTGGTTCTGGCCGATCGGGCGGCCGAACACGACGCGCTCGCGGGCATAGCCGCGGGCGCGTTCCAGAAACCAGAAGCCGTCGCCGATGCACTCGGCGGCGATCAGGATGCGCTCGGCGTTCATGCCGTCGAGGATGCAGCGCAATCCCTGGCCCTCCTCGCCGACGAGGTTTTCCGCCGGCACGGCGAAGCGGTCGAAGAAGACCTCGCTGGTTTCGTGATTGACCATGTTGCGGATGGGGCGGGCGGTCAATCCCGCCGCTTCGCGCTCGCCCGGCGGCGGCAGTTCGACCAGGAACACCGAGAGCCCCTCGCCGCGCCTGCGCGCCTGTTCCGCCGGCGTGGTGCGCGCCAGCAGCAGCATCAGGTCGGTGTGCTGCAGGCGCGAGGTCCAGACCTTCTGGCCGGTGACCAGGAAGTGCGCGCCGTCGCGTTGGGCGACGGTGCGGATGCTGGCGGTGTCGGTGCCGGCGGTGGGCTCGGTCACCGCGAACGACTGCAGGCGCAGCTCGCCGCGCGCCAGCGCCGGCAGCCAGCGCTGCTTTTGCGCCTCCGTGCCGTGGCGCAGCAGCGTGCCCATGATGTACATCTGGGCATGGCAGGCGCCCGAGTTGGCGCCGGAGCGGTTGATCTCTTCCAGAACCACCGAAGCCTGCTCCAGCGTCAGGCCGCCGCCGCCGTAAGCCTCCGGGATCAGCGCCGAGAGCCAGCCGGCGCGGGTGAGCGCGGCGACGAACGCCTCCGGGTAGCCGCCGGCGGCCTCGACGCCCTGCCAGTAGGCGCCGCCGAATTCGCGGCATAGCTCGCGCACCGCCGCGCGGATGTCAGCGTGCAAAACGGCGCGGGGGTTGAGCTCGCTTGCCATCGCTGCTTATGCCGGAGCGGGCGCCTTGGGCGCACGCAGGCTCTCCACGTTGCGCAGGGCGGGGAAGAAGCGCCACCACAGGGACACCACCAACAATGTGCCGATGCCGCCGTAGATGGTGGCCCGCACCGCGCCCCACCACTGCGCCGTGAGGCCGCTTTCGAACTCGCCGAACTGATTCGAGGTGCCGATAAACAGCATGTTGACCGCGCTCACGCGGCCGCGCATCTGGTTGGGGGTGAGAATCTGCACCAGCGTCTGGCGCACCACCACGCTGACCATGTCGGAGGCGCCGACGATCGCCAGCAGAACGAGCGACAGAACGAAGTTGCGGCTCAGGCCGAAGCCCACCGTGGCCGCACCGAACAGCGCCACGCAGCCCAGCATCAGCTTGCCGGCGCGCCGCTTGAGCGGATGAAAGGCGAGCAGCAGGGCCATGAGCATCGCGCCCACCGAGGGGGCGGCGCGCAGCACGCCCAGGCCGCGCACGCCGACGTGCAGGACGTCGCTGGCGTAGATGGGCAGCAGGGCGACCGCGCCGCCGAGCAGCACCGCGAACAGGTCGAGCGAGATGGAACCCAGAATCACGGGGTTGTCGCGCACGTAGTGAAAGCCCGCAAGGAGGGTTTCGAGCGAGACGTTGCGCGGCTCCATCCGGCCGGTGCGGCGCCGGATGGCGTAGGTGAAGGAGAGCGAAGTGAGGTAGCAGACCGCCGCCAGCGCGTACACGCCGCCGGCGCCGCCCGCCCAGGCGTAGACCAGCCCGCCGAGGCCGGGACCGACGATGGTGCCCATCATGAACGTGCTCGATCCCCAGGTGACGGCGTTGGCGAAATGCGCCTCTGGAACGAGCTCGGGCATCAGCGCCTGGCCGGCGGGCGCGCCGAAGGCGCGCACTGTGCCCTGCAGCGCCAGGATGGCGTAGATCGGTCCAGGCGAGCGCTCGCCGCCCAGGGTCACCACCAGCAGCAGCGTCGCGATGGCGGCGTAGCTCGACTGCACCACGAGCAGCACGCCGCGCCGGTCGAAGCGGTCCACGGCATGGCCGGCGGGAAGGAACAGCAGAAAGCTGGGCAGAAACACCGCCAGGCCGGCGAAGCCGAGGCTGAGGGCGCGGTGGGTGAAGCCGTAGATTTGCCAGGCGACCGCCACCGCGATCATCTCCGACGAGAGCACGGACGCCAGCCGCGCCGCCTGGAAGAGGCGGAAATCGCGAAAACGCAACGCCGCGTGGGGCGCGACCTCGGCGGCGGTGGCGGGGGACGGATCGGACATGAAGAATCATGATGGCATAGCCGCCACTTGCGATTAGACTGGGCTTGTGCGGTGGCCCGCTCTGATTCTGCCCCCCTTGGCGGCGGTGCTGCTGACCGCGGGGAGCCCGCCAACACCTCTGATGGTTGAGGTTCCGGTGCTGGTGCTGGATCAGCAGGGCCAGCCGGTGTCGCAGCTCAACGCCGATCTGTTCCGTTTACGCGACAACGGCCGGCAGCAGCGCATCGTGCGCTTCGAATCGGCCGAGCGGCCGGTGTCGGTGGCGCTGGTGGTGGATACGCGGGACGCGGCGGCTTGCCGCCAGGCGGCGCGTAGCGCGCGAGTGGTGGCGGCGATGTTGATGGGGCAGGGAGGGGCGGCCAGCGTCTATGCCGCGGGCACGCAGGCGCGCCTGGAGCTGCCGTTCACCACCGATCAGAACCAGGTGGTGCGGACGCTGCGCCACCTCAGCCCGGCGCCGGTGCCGCCGCTGGGCGCCAGTCCGGTAAGCGACGCCGCCCGCGCGGCGCTGCTGGCCCTGGCGCACCAGCCTGCCGGCCGCGCCACGGCGGTGGTGATTCTGGCGCCGGATTCGGCGCGCGCCGAACCCGCCGCCGGCGCGCTCCTGCGGCAGGCGACGGAACAGGCGGCTGAAATCTTCTGGCTTTCGCCCGGACCCGAACCGGCGCCAACGCCCAATCCGGATACCCCCGCGGTGCGCGGTGTGGGCCCGGGATCGCAGCGCGATCCCAACGTGCTGCCCACCGGCGCTCTGCCCGGCCGGCCGGGCTACAAGTCCACCGACGTGGCTTCGGTGGACCTCACGCCCGTAGCCCGGAAGACCCTCCATCTGGCCGCGGCGCCGGTGTTGAAGGTGGTGGCGCCCCACGCCGGCGACGTCGCCTACGCCACCGGCGGGCTGGCGTTTTCGCCCGGCAACAACGTCAGTTTCGACAAGGAGCTGGCGTCGATCGGCGCCGACCTGCGCGCGGTTTACCGCATCTACTTCGAGCCCGACGATCTGGGCACGCCCGGCTCGCGCCATGCGATCAGCGTGCGGGTGCTGCCGTTGCCGGGCGTACAGACGGTGAAGAGCGTCAGCTATCGCCGGGCCTACCGCGCGCCCGCGCTCACCATGCCCAAGCCCTCCGGCCGGCGGTAGACGGCGCGCGGGCCCATAATCGTGCCATGTCCGCCCTGCTGGAGATCGCCGGCCTGCGTGTATCGCTCGAGGGCAGGGAGGTGCTGCACGGCGTCAGCCTGGCTCTCGAGGCGGGCGCGGCGCTGGCGTTGGTGGGCGAATCGGGCAGCGGCAAGACCACGCTGTTGCGAGCCTGCCTCGGGCTGCTGCCGGCGGGGGCGGCGGTGGCGGGTTCGTTGCGCTGGGACGGACGCGAGGTGCTGAGCGAGGGCGAGGCGGGTTGGCGCCGCCGGCGGGGGCGGGAGATCGCCTGGATTCCGCAGGAACCCTCGGCGGCGCTCGATCCCCGCCGCACCACCCGCGCCCTGCTGGAGGAGTGCCTGCGGGCGGCGGGCGCGCCGGATGCGGCGCAAGCCGCGCCACGCCTGCTGGCCGAGGTCGGCTTGCCCGCGGATCGCGGCGTTTACCCGCACCAGTGGTCCGGCGGGATGCAGCAGCGGTTGCTGATCGCGATGGCGCTGGGCGGCCGGCCGCGCCTGTTGCTTGCCGACGAGCCGACCTCGGCGCTCGATCCCTGGCGGCAGGCGGATCTGCTGGCGCTGCTGCGGCGGCTGCAGGTGGAGCGCGGCTTCGCCCTGCTGCTGGTGACCCACGATTTGGCGGTGGCGGCCGCCGCCGCCGGGACGGTGTGCGTGTTGCAGCGCGGGACGATTGTGGAACGTGGCGCGGCGGCGCAGGTTTTTGGCCGGCCGCGGACGGAGGGGGCGGCGAGGCTGGCGGCGGCGCAGCCGCGCTGGCCACCGGCGCCGGTATGAGCGCCGCCGCGCCCAACCCCACCGCGCCGCCGCCGGC
>JAKAOE010000088.1 GCA_021823305.1 Acidobacteriota bacterium | reverse complement strand
TTCCGATCTGATTTCGCGAGAGAAGTTCGAGTGCTGCGACGCGGGGGTTGGCCGAGACGCCGACGCGCTATCACGTAACGGTCGTGCCCGATGGGCCATATTTGGCGGTTCCGGAAGTGAGCTCGGAACTGCGCGAATACGTGCCGATCGGATGGCTCAAGCCGCCGACGATCCCGAGCAATCTCTTGCGGGTACTCGTCGGGGCGACCCGCTGGCATTTTGGCGTTTTGACCAGCGCGATGCACATGGCGTGGCTGCGGCAGATTGGTGGGAGGCTGGAGAGCAGGTATCGCTATTCCATCGGGATTGTCTACAACACGTTCCCTTGGCCCGAGGCCGATGGTGGTCAGGTTGAGCATATCGGGGCGCTGGCCGGAGGGGTGCTGGATGCGCGGTCGAAGTTCCCCAATTCTTCCTTCGCCGATTTGTACGACCCGGATGCGATGCCGTCGCCGCTCCGGAAGGCGCACCGCGCGCTCGACACGGCGGTTGACCGGCTTTACCGCCCGAGGGGTTTTTCGAGTGAGGTTGAGCGGGTGGAGCACCTCTTCAAGCTCTACGAGGGGCTGATTGCGCCATTAGGGTTCCCTCCCGCAGTGGCCGCGAGGCGCGGCCGGGGACGCAGGGGTTGAGGCCCGAGGGACCGCGCATGGCAATTCGGCTGGGGGCGCATATCTCCTCGGTGGGCGGGGCGGGGAAGGCGGCGGAGCGGGCCGGGGCGATCGGGTGCCAGGCGCTGCAGATTTTCACCGCCAGCCCGCGGCAGTGGCGGGCGCGGCCGGTGGAGGCGAAAGCGGCGGCGGAGTGGCGGCGGCGGATGCCGGAGGCAAAGCTGGCGCCGCTGGTGGTGCACGCCAATTACCTGATCAATCTGGCGAGCGCAAACCGGAAGTTCGAGGCGATGTCGCGGCAGGCGTTCCGGGGCGAGTTGGAACGGGCGGCGGCGATCGGGGCGCAGTACCTGGTGCTGCATCCCGGGAGCGGGGAGATGGAGCGGGCGGTGGAGGGCATTCGGGCGGCGAGCGAGGGCTTTGCCTGGAACGGACTGCGGCTGCTGATCGAGAACATGGCCGGCGGCGGCAGCCACCTGGGCGGGGACTTCGGCAAGGTGGCGGCGATGCTGGAGGCGCTGGAGGGGCTGCCGGTGGGCGCGTGCATCGACACCTGCCACGCCTGGGCGGCGGGCTACGACCTGGCGACGGCGCGCGGCTACGCGGCGGCGATACGCGAACTGGAGGCGACGGTGGGGCTGGAGCGCGTGCCGGTGTTTCACGCCAACGACGCCAAGACCGCACGCGGCAGCCATCACGACCGGCACGAGCATATCGGCAAAGGACAACTCGGGATGGCGACGTTCCGGCGGTTGCTGCGCGACCGCCGGCTGGGCGGCAAGACGTTCCTCATCGAGACGCCGGTGGATGCGCCGGACGCGCAAGCGAAGGACCTGGCGGCGCTGCGGGAGGCGATGCGGCCGGCGACGCGAAAGCGCTAATTTCCGCCGGTGCGGACACGGACGTACTGGACGACGTAGTCGTTGGGCAGGATGCGGCGGCCGTGGGCGGGGTGCTCGAGCTGGTCGAGCGGATCGTGGCCGACGCCGCGGCTGAGCACGGCGGCGGAGGTGAACATGTCCAGGTCGGCGAGGGGATGGCGGGTGGCGACCAGGACCAGGGTATCAAGGCCGTAGGGCGCCTCGAACGGAACCGGCGAGGCCGGGCCGGTGAGAACGACGGTTTGCGGGTACTGGATTTCGCCGGGGCCGAGCGCGGGTTGGCGATTGCCCTGCGCCCCCAGGGGATAGAGCAGAGCGCGGCCGCCGTCGCAGCCGATGCCGAGGACGTAGACCCAGAGCGGCTCGATATCGGGCGGGACGGGGCCATCGGCGCGCAGGCGGAGGCCGTATTGATCGCGGGGCGAAATGGCGGCGCCGGCCGCGGCGCCGGTGCGCAGGTTGTAGAGCTGGAGGCGGTAGGGGAAGGCATCGGCGGCGCCGGCGCTGGCCTGGGGGAAATCCAGCCAGAGCTTCATGGCGGCGAGGTCTTCGGCCTGGGCGCGGAGCTTGGCGATGTGGGCGGAGTCAGCCGGCTGCCAGTCGGTACGCGGGGGGAAGGACGAAGTGGGCGAGCATAGCGCGCCGGAGGTGGGGGAGCCGACAGCGCCGAGATTGGGGCGCGCCCAGGCGAGCTCGGGCGCGCCGCCGCGGTCGCGGCCGGCGAGGACGTACATCGCCGCGCCGGGCGAGGCGGCAAGGCGGACGGCTGGGATGCGGTGCAGCGCGGCGGCGACGGCGGGGGCGGGCGGCAGGTCGAAGTAGAGCGAGGGCGCCGTGACCTGATTACGGCGGGCGAGCGCGGCGGCAAGCGCGACGGCGGAGGGCGGGGAAGGCCAGGCGGCCAATTGGCGGGCCTGGCGATCGAAGAGGCACCAGGCGCCGGAACGCCACATCAGGGTGAGATCGGGCGAGGCGAAGAGCGGGTCGTCCACGAGACGCAGGCGGCCCTGGGCGGCGAGCGCAGCGATGGTGGCGGCCAGGGCGGCAGTGGCGGCGGCGGGCGGCGGAGAGCGGGGAATCCAGACGAGGAGCAGCTCGGCGGAGGGAAAGACCAGGCGCGTGACGCGGAACAGGTCGCCGATGCCGACGTCGCGCACGCTATACGGCGGCAGGACACTGGCTTCCAACTCGCCGACGCCAAGCGTACGCAGAACTTCAAGTTGTACTTTAGGTCCAGAAGTCTGCACGCGGGAGAGACGGGAGCCTGGCGCGACGCTGAGATTCAAGCCGCCGTCCAGCAGCACGGTATCGCGGGCGGCGGAGGCGACGGCGCGGACGGCGAGGGTGGGCGCGGCGGAAGCGGCGGGTGCACCGCCGAAGAGCGGCTGGCGGAGGCGGGCGGCGACGCCAGCCAGCGAGGGCTGCTGCGGGACGGGGAGGGCCATGGCGTCGAGCACAACGCTGACGCGATCGAAGACCTGCTGGGCAGAGGCGGAAGGCGGGAGCAGACGGAGCGTCTGGAGCAGGGCGGCGGTGAAGGCGCCGTGCGCGCGGCCGCCGGGCGAGGTCCACTCGCTGGCGGACTGGTTGTACTGCGAGGCGGTGAGAATGACGGCGCCGTCGGGGCGGTCTTCGGGGGCGGGGACGAGGCGGCCGTCGGGAAGGCGGTCGGGGGCGGAGTGGGCGTCAACGGGGTCGTAGGCGAGGTCGCGGACGAGGCCGGGGGAGCCGGCGGGGATACCGCGGGCGATGGAGCCGGAGTTGCAGCTATCGAAGATGGCGGTAAGGAGGATTCGCTTGTTCACCGCGGCATTGAAGATGCGGGCGATCTCCTGGTTGCGGACGTCATCGGGGTCGCGGTTGGCATCAATCGGCACCAAGGTGGGCTCGAGATGCCAGGGGCGGAGCGAGAGCGAGTTGTATTGGCGGGAGCCGTGGCCGGCGTAATAAAAGACGACGGTGTCGCCGGGGCGGGGAAGCGCGACCAAGTCGCGGCGCATGGCGGCGAGGATGCCGGCGTGGGTGGCCTGGCGCTCGGGCAGGATGAAGACGTGAGCGGGCGGAAAGCCGAACTTGCCCTCGAGCATCGCCGCCATGGAATGGACGTCGTTGAGCGAGCCCTGCAAATTCTCCCAGGCCGGGCCGGCGTAGCGGCTGGGGCCGAAGCGCTGGACGAGGGCGGGGACGACAGGCGCCTGGATGCGGGCGGCGGCGGCGTAGTGCTGGATGCCGATGAGCAGGGCGTACTTGGCGGGCGGGGTGGCGGCGGCGAGCGAGGCCAGGAGGGCCGCCGCGGCGCTGAAGCGGCCCATTGCCCGCGCGGCGGATTCGAGATATGAATAGGGCAATGCGCTGCGCATGCGCCATTCTCGGCGGTTGGCTGTTGCTAGCCCTGCCATGCTCGTATCTATCGGCAGCGGCGCCGAGTTCCGTTGCAGCGCTGCACGCCAGCGCGGAGACGGTGCTGCATCGGCTGCTGGCGATGCCGGCGGCGCTGCATCCGGCCCTACCGTACCATAGTTGGCCGCCGCGGCTGATCATCACGCCGACGAACAAGCTGCAGGCGTTTTCGGAGGCCCCGGGGTGCGATCCGAGGATCACGCTGAGCGCGGGGCTGCTGGAGCGGGTGGTGGGCGACAGCCAGGCGCGGATGGCGTTCGTGCTGGGGCATGAGCTCAGCCACATCCTGCTGGGACACACGCGCTGCAGCGGCGCGGGCGTGGGCGGATTGCAGGGGCTGGCCTTCGTGCAGGCGCAGGAGTACGCCGCCGACCAGGCGGGGCTGCAACTGACGCTGGCGGCGGGCTACAACTACCAGCGGGCGTTCAGCCTGTTCCGGCGGCTGCAGGCGGTGGCGGGGAACGCGCCGATCGAGGCGCTGGCGGCGCACCATCCCTCGATCAGCGAGCGCGCGGCGCGGCTGCAGCGCATCGGCAGCCAGCAGGCGCTGTGGGAGAGCATGGGGGCGTTCCAGGACGGAGTGGCGATGCTGGCCAGCCGGCAGTATGCGCTGGCGGCCGAGGCCTTCACCACGGTGACGCGGGCGTTTCCCAAGGCGTACGAGGCCTGGAGCGACCTGGGCTACGCCTACCTGATGCGCTACGGCGACAAGCTGCGGGCGGCGGATCTGGCGCAACTGCGGCTGGGGGAAGTGGCGACCGGCGGCTATTACCGGGAGGCGGGGTCGCTGGCGGCGCAACTGCGGGGAGTGAACGTAGCGGATTGGAACCACGCCGCGGCGGCGCTGCAGTACGCGCAGGCGCTGGCGCCGAAGTCGGCGGTCATCCTGGGCGATTTGGGACTGGCCTACGCCATGGCGCCGGAGGATGCGATGACGGCGCGGGCGCCGGCGCTGCTGCGGCAGGCGGAAGCGGCGGCGGGGACGGGCGAGGACCGGGCGCGGGATGCGATCAACCTCGCGGTGGCGCTGGAGCGGCTGGGACAGCCAGCGGCGGCGCGCGCGGCGGTGGGCGCCGCGGAACAGGCCTGCGCCCAAGGCGCCTGCCCCGGCCTGCGGGCGCCGCTGCTCTATCAACGCTGGCTCCTGGCGCGGAAGCCGCAGGCGCAGCTCGACGCGCTGACCCGGTATCTCAGCGTGGAGAGCCACTCTTCGGGTTGGTGGCAACTGGCGTACGCGGCGTATCCCGGGCTGTGCCGCGAGCTGCACCAGACGCCGCAGCCGGCGGCGGCGTTTCCGCAGCCGCTGGCGTACCGGCGGGTGGAAGCGGTGACGGTGAGCGGGCGGCAGGTGGCGATCGGCGAGAACCTGCGGCAAGCGGCGCAGGCGCTGGGGCCGGCGACGGTGGTGGCGGCGGGGCCAGCGACGCCGCTGGAGCGGATGCTGTATCCGGCGCTAGGGGTGGATTTGGTGGGCGGCGAGAGCGTGGCGGCGATCGTGCTGTACGGTCCGCATGCGCCGGCGCTGGAGCTGCAGCCGGCGGCGCTGACCGCGAAGGGCGGACTGAAGCTGGCGGTGGGCGGCAGCCAGAACCCCATCCTGCCGCTGCTCGGCCCCGACCCGGACGAAGTAACGCTGGGCGGAACGGATGGCGGCGGCGGCTACGCGGTGCTGGGCGGGACCGGGGTGGCGGCGCAGATCGGGCCGGACGGGCATCTGCGGCAACTCATGGTGATGGCGCTGCCGGACGATGGGGCAGAATAGTCCAGGGTTCCGGCAAGGCCGATCGTTATACTGTGCGCGGGAGGGGACGGAGATGGAACGGCGCGATTTCCTCGGTAGCCTGATGGCGGCGGGCCTGGCGGCACCGCTGGCCGAGACACTGGCGGAGGGCCAGAGCCCGATGCGGGGCGGCGCGGCGGGCAACGCGGCGGCGTTCTGGAGCGGCTATTTCGACGAGCATCCGGGAGCGGGGGGCGCGCGCGAGCTGTTCGGCGGCGGGCACGGGCGCGCCGGGGTGGTGGGCGACCGGCAGTGCAACTTCCTCAACTACGACCCGAGGAACCAGACGCTGCGCTTTCCGCAGGAGGTTTCGGCCGCCGAGCTGCCGGACTATCCCGGCGATGTGGCGCTGCAGCTTTCGGTGGGCGGCATCCGGCTGTCGAAGGCGGACCGGGCGCGGGTGCAGCACCTGCGCTCGGCGCAGGTGCGGGTGGACCTGGCGCAGAACCAGCGGCTGGAGCACTTCGACGACTACCTGGCGTGGGCCTCGATCGCCAGCCTGTTCGTGGGCGAGACCAGGGTGCTGCCGGCGCTGCAGGATTTGAGCCTGAGCCCGGCGTCCACCAAGCAGGTGCTACTGCCGGGCGGGTCGGGGTCGCTGGGGCTGAATGTATCTATGGCGGAGCAGCGCTCGTCGTTCTTTCATCTGCTGCAGCGGCTGGTGGGGGCGGCGGGGACGCTGGCGCCGGCGCTGGCGCTGCCGGCGATCAGCCTGACGGCGATCGCAGGCGTGTACAAGGCGCTGGGGATGCTGGAGAACTCGAGCACGTTCCTGTTCCAGACGGCAGCGCCGCAGCCCATCCTCACCACGCAGGCGGCGGCGCAGCGCCACGACGCCAACATGCGCGGCTTCAACGTGATTACGGGCGATTACGTCGCCGTGCCGCAGTCGCACATCACGGCGGTGCAGTCGTATCTGGACGCCTACAAGCTGGAGCAGGGCTACCTGATTCCGAAGACGGCGAACACCAAGTCGCAGTCCATCTACACGCTAGCCGAGAGCGCACCGCCCGACATCAGCTACGTGACGCTGAACCTGCGCGTGGCGCCGCTGGTGCAGATGGGGGCGACGGCGCCGGGGCTGGCGCAGGCGCCGAAGATGGGCGCGGCGAAGAAGGCGCACGCCGGCAAGACGAAGGGCAAGACGAAGGGCACGGGCGGACGCGGATAGGCGGCGGCGCGGGCGGGGGAACCGCGGCGTGGTAGGCTGCCTGAACGTGGCCGGATGGCGCAAGCTCGTTCTCCTGCTGTGCAGCTCCGCATTTCTGGCGTGGGGGCTGCAGGCGCTGCTCCGGACCTTGCCCAGCGGATTGCGGCCGGAGGGGGGCGTGGCGCGCGCCGACATGGCGGCGTACTGGACGGCGGGGCGGCTGTTTCTGGAACGCGGCAACGCCTACGACGCGGTCGCGGTGGCGCGGATGGAGGGCCTGCCGGCGGACGCCGCGGGGCGGGCGCTGGTGATGCGCAATCCGCCTTGGACGCTGCCGCTGGTGGCGCCGTTCGGGGCCTTGCCGTTTCGCGGGGCGTTTTTTGTCTGGGACGCGATATCGCTGGCCGGCGTGCTCTACGCGCTGGCTCTGCTGGCGCGGGTGTACGGGCTGGGGCTGCCTTCGCGGCGCGGCCTGGCGCCGCTGCTGTTCGTGCCCG